>JAYENH010000323.1:0-3452 GCA_034721995.1 Bacteroidota bacterium | reverse complement strand
CATTGGGATGGGAAAATAAATGGAAATAGTATCAGCAATTCAGGTATATATAATTATATTCTTAGCTATACTAAATTCGATGGCAAAAAAGTCTGGAAAAATGGAAATATTTTAGTGCTATTGTAAAACTACACACGCTTTTTTTGTTGATGCCGACAATCGCGGACACCACGGATTTCATTTTTTAATATCAGCGTTTTTCCGCGTGAATCTGCGTCAAAGCAATTTATAGCTGATTTAGCAGTTTCCTTTCCTGAAATTTGTTTTAAGTTTAAGTAAATACTTATTTTTGCGTATCGAAAAAAAAACTATAAACATGAAGCGTTTCTTGAAAATATTTTCTGGAGTTGTAATTATTGGCATTTTTATTTACACCCTGTATTTCCTATATCAAAAATCACAGACAAAACCCTTGATTTATAAAACCAAAACGGCTTTTATTACCGATATTACAGATAAAACTGTTGCCACCGGAAAAATTGTCCCACGTAAAGAAATAGATATAAAATCGCAGGTTTCGGGCATTATCGACAAACTGTTTGTTGAACCCGGCGACAAAGTAAAAAAAGGTAGTTTGATTGCACGGATAAAAATTATCCCCGACATGATAAGCCTGAACAATGCCGAATCGCGTGTAAAACGTGCAGAACTAAACCTCGAAGAAGCTCTTGTGAATTTTGAAAGGCAAAAGGAACTCTACGAGAAAAAAGTAATTGCACAGGCCGATTTTGTTCCTGTTGAAATTGCACATAAAAATGCACTCGAAGAATTAAGTGCTGCCCAAAACAACCTTCAACTAATAAAAGAAGGTGTTACAAGCAAAATGGGGCAGGCCAGCAATACCCTCGTGCGCTCCACTATTTCTGGGATGATTCTGGATGTACCGGTTGAAGAGGGCAACTCGGTAATCGAAAGCAATACATTTAATAATGGGACAACAATAGCTACTGTAGCCGACATGGCCGAAATGATTTTTAAAGGGAAGGTCGACGAATCGGAAGTTGGGAAAATCCACACAGGAATGTCCCTTCTCCTTACTATTGGGGCCATCGAGGATGTAAAATTCGATGCCCGACTTGAATACATTTCGCCAAAAGGAATTGAAGAAAACGGTGCAATCCAGTTTGAAATAAAGGCCGCTGTAGAGCTAAAAGAAAAACACTTTATTCGTGCGGGTTACAGTGCCAATGCCGATATTGTCCTCGAAAAGCGCGATAGTATTTTAGCCATCAGCGAAAGCCTGTTGTTGTTTGAAAACGATTCTCCATATATCGAAATCCAGACCGATACGCAAAAGTTTGAAAAACGTCCTGTAGAGTTGGGCCTTTCAGACGGAATCAATGTAGAAGTGCTATCGGGCGTATCGATAAACGATATGATAAAAGCCGGGAAGGAGTAGGCAGTTTACAGCCTAAAGTATGCAGTTCATAATCAGCAATTGTTAATTCAGAAAGTAATTCGCAGAGGGGTGATATTTTTGGGAATAACGCCCGAAACCAGTTCTATAGTTTAAAAGCAGAATTCTTTTATCAACTCATATACTTTTTTGCCAGACGATGCCCAACTCATCCTTTTAGTGTATTCACTGAAAGAAGACAGCGCCAATTCATTATAGTCTTGTTTCGACGACATTAATCGTTCGATATAGTCGCAGTATTTTTCAGGCCCTTCATCCAATGAAAAAGTTTGCCCATTCTTTCCGTCTTTTATAGCCGAAGGAATTCCTCCAACCTTTGTTGCCAAAGAAGGAAGTCCAAAAGAACTTGCTTCACCGAATACAGAACCATAACATTCTGCCTTCGAAGGCAGGATAAAGAAGTGTGATCCGGACATTAACTTATCCATGGTATTTCGTCCTTCTTCGGTATTTTTTGAAAGAAATGGATAAAGCTTAACATAGTTTGGCACTTTATATGGTGGCTTACAACCTACAATGTGCAACTCTGTTTTAATTCCTCGTTTTGTCAGCAATTCAGCAACTTTAATAGCAAGATCTCCACCTTTTCTGGACCAATCGACACCAACAAAGAGGAGCCTGCATGTATCGAAGTCTTTATTTTTAATAATTGTATTAATTTGATGCAAATTACGGTTTTCGTTTGCATTTCCACCCAAAGGCACCACTTTTACTTTTGCAGGATCTACATCATAATTTTGTATTGCAGTGTTTGCGGCCCATTCAGAACTGTAAATAGCCAACCGACATTTTGATAAGGCCAACTGTTCCATTTTGTTCCCATTTTTGATAGTTTCGGCGCATAGATTGCTAAAGTCCGGATAAAAATCAATCATTCCGGCAAAGCTTGCATCTGTCCAAAACACAATTGGTTTCCTGGTTTGCAAATATGCAATTGGAATTGTACCCGGGCTAAACACGACATCGCCATTAAGATGTTCGAGGGCACTATCCACCTGAGCAGCATAATTTTTCAGCAAAAACGGGTCTCTGTCACAAAGGTAAGTTTTAGATAATATCTTAGCATAGTAGGCCTTTTTTATCTTTAACATAAAAATACACCTTTCTTTAAGATTATCAATTTGCTCAGTTTGAAAACCAGAGTTTTGTAATGTTTTGAGAATACCAACAACACATCCCGACCAGGCATGTATATCTGATGAATCGTATGTTGTTACATAAGATAACTTCATGAGTTAAAATTTTATCACTAATCCCACAAGTTTACACATAATGATATTACTTTGCAAAAATAACTAAATCAGGGTAATCACTCAATTTTTATATCATATTTATCCAATAATCCCTTTAAAGTCTTTGTCTTCAATAATTTTGTTGTTCATTGGTTTTGGCTCAATATTTATTTTTTTTTGAACTCTTTCTTTAGAATATCTTCAAATTCCTCAGTGCGACAAAACCCCTTTGTTTTATTATTTATATCAATCATTTCAAGATATCCTTGATTAACCAGTTCGGTTAAATCTGTCCTGGCTGTTTGATTTGATATTGTCAACCTGTTTTCAATTTCTTTTACACTAAAAATAAGATTTGGTTCATCGAATATCCACTTTATTAAAAATGCCTGACGAGAATTAATTCCTTTTAATTTTTGAAATCTTACAAATATAAGACAATGTCCTAACATGTCCTAATATTAGACAAATTTGGAAATATTTGCAGTTTGTATTAGAAAATTTGTAAATTATTCAGTCCTACAAAAAGCGAGCTTTTTCCTTATTACGAGAATACAAAAACAACTATTTGCTAATCAGCAAAATAGATGTTTTGTGTAAAAGGTGGGTTAATAAGAACCCTTAAGCATTAGTAACATTATTCCAGATTGCTGGCATTGAACACTAAATTACAGTATGAGGAAAAAACTAATATCCGATAAATCGGAATTTGAGAAAATACAATTGATAAACCTGCAATTTTCGTAATCGCCTTTTTGGGATTTTTCATTTCTCAGTTTACACTTTTTATTCGTTAATTTAAG
>JAYENH010000322.1:0-3455 GCA_034721995.1 Bacteroidota bacterium | reverse complement strand
ATAACAGACAGCTACGATAATGTTGGCATGGATGAAACAATTATTGTGTGTAGGTCGAACAAAAGGGCAAACAACTATAATCAGGGTATCAGGAATACAATACTTTGGCGTGACGAAGAGCTGTCGGCAGGCGATTTTTTAATGATAGTAAAGAATAATTATTTCTGGCTGCCCGACGAAAAACAATTTAATTTTATTGCCAATGGCGACATAGTTGAGCTAACCCGCATTAATAAATACGTAGAACGCTATGGGTACAAGTTTGCCAATGTCGGGCTTAAATTGCCCGATCATAATAATATCGAAATCGAAGCAAATATTTTTTTAGACACACTTACCCACCAAGGCCCTTCCTTGACATCAGAAGAAAACAAGCAACTTTTTTATTCGGTAATGGAAGATTATGCCGATGAGAAAACCCGGTCGAAACAATACAAGAAAGTAAAAGAAGATCCTTTTTTCAATGCCCTGCAAGTTAAATTTGCTTATGCCATTACCTGCCACAAAGCGCAGGGAGGCCAATGGAAACATGTTTATTTGGATCAGGGTTTTATTAATGACGAAATGCTTTCGATCGATTATTTGCGGTGGCTTTACACAGGCATTACACGTGCCACAGAAAAACTCTATCTTGTAAATTTCAATAGAAATTTTTTTGCTGAATAAGATAGAATGATTTATAATATAGTGGATAAATCAATCTCTTCCGGCCTTTGCCACCTTTTTCCAAATTGTTAAAATTAAGAAAAAAAACAAGAAATGATACAACCGAAAAATAGAAGATACTGTCATTAGATTATTGAATACAAAAAAAATGTATCAGGCTTAAAACTGAAATAATATATGTTGACAAAGCTATTCATAAGTTTTTTACAGCTATGTTAACTGATAACATAGCAAAACAAGACAAAATGAATATCTTTGCGCAAAAATTGAAAATATCAAATAATAAAAATAATTTAGTTATGAAAATGAAATTTATCTTAAAAGCATTATTAATTCCAATGGTATTAGCCCTTTTTTCTTATGAAGCATCAGCGGCATTACCACCACATTGGCAATACCTCATTCAAAGTTCAAATCATACTGTTTTAATCCAGCCATCGCCATCTACTATTGTTTTGGTTGATGGTAATGCGGCTCAAACTACAAATTGCTATGTGGGAGTATTTTACAATTTAGCTAATGGCGATTTATTTTGTGGAGGCTATGCTGAATACACAGGTGGGATGTCAAGTATTACTGCATGGGGAGCCGATATAGGATTTGATGGTTTTGCTTCAGGCGAAGAATTCAAATGGAAAATTATTTTTTGGACTGGAACAGATACTACTGAATTGAGTGGCGATGCAATTTATGGAACTACATTCCCAAACACTAATTTATTTGCAGTAAATGGTATGTCGGGTGTAACCGAACTTAGTTTTGCAAGTGCATTGAACCTTGAGGCAATTGGTTGGACAGGACCCTTAACAAGTTGTGGTTTGTTACCTAACGAGCAAGTTACAGTTTCGGTAACTAATGATTCATCAGGAATTGTTACCGAGCCTTTCGATCTTTCATTTTCGATCGACAGTGGCCTGACTTGGGTTACAGAATCATTTACAACAACAGTAAACCCAGGAGATACAATTGATTTAACATTTAGCCAGACAGCCGATTTTTCTGCATTCTCGAATATTGGCGGAGTTATTTCCGATTCTACTTATAATGTTATGTTCAATCTTTCGTTTCCGAATGATGCCGATACAACAGACAACTTTTTTTCAACCCAGATAACAAATATGCAACTACCCGTTGTAATAGCTACCGGCCTTGATACAAGTTATTGTTGTTATCCAAATACCCCTCCGATACCACTAAGTGGTATACCGTCAGGAGGTACATTTTCGGGGGTTGGCGTACAAGGAAACACAATGCTTATTGGTCCTCAAGGCTTCCCATTTGTTGGTGTAGGCATATACGAAGTATATTATAATTTCTACGATCAGGCAACGGGATGTATGGGGGCAGACACAATGCGTACTACTGTTTACGCTTTACCTGAAGCAACATTTTCGGGCTATACTTCATACGATATTTGTCAATACGATACTGTAACATTCACAGGCTCTTATACCGGTGGTAATTTCTATGGAAATTATGTTGATACTTTTACAGGAGAATTTGCCCCACTAACACCTGGTATAGTCGAGGTTTATTATGATTATACCGATGAGTTTGGATGCTTCGACTCGAGCGATGTTGAAACCTTCACTGTACATTCTTTGCCTAATGCCGAATTTGTTAACCTCCAGCGGGCCTATTGCGAAAATGGTTCAATTGTGCAGTTAGAAGGCGATCCGGCAGGTGGTGTATTCTCTATTAGCTCCGGTTCCGGTATTCCCCCGTCAGGAGAATTAGACCCAACTCAAATTACTCCCGGGGTTCATTCAATTAGCTATCTTTTTACTGATTTGAATAACTGTACTGATATTACTTCAAAAACCATTAGGATTTTCCCTTTGCACGATGTAACACTTTCTGGTCTCGAACCTGAGTATTGCAAAAATGATGTTGCCGCAACCCTTGTAGGCATACCTTATGGAGGAGTTTATTCTGGTGGAACTACTACAAATATTTTCGCTCCAAATACAATAGGCAATTACACGGTTACTTATACTCATGATTCTACACGTGTTGCATATCAGGATACGGCACATTGTATAAATGATGCATCGCTTTCGACCATCGTACATGCTTTACCCGAAATTAATTTAGCATCAAGCTATACGTTAACCCCATGGGGCGACATCGAAACTTGCACACCGGATACAGTTATTTTAAATTCAGGCCCCGGATATGTAAGCTATATATGGAATACCGGTGATACTATACAATCTCTTTCTGAACTTGATTATGGCGGTTATTCTGTTTCTGTTACAAATAATCACGAATGTGTAGGACATGACTCCTTATTTATTGGAGGTACCGATGTATTGCTCGAAACACAAATATCGCCACTTTCGAATTGTACCCTTAGTGCTTCGGAACCTCTTATCCTGAAATACAAAAACGTATCTACTAAAATATTTGCCACAACTGATAAGATTCGTTTTTTTGGGCAATTTGAAGATACTACAAGTTCTAATTTATTTGATAACCGCACTATAGATTTTAATCCCGGCGACAGCCTCGAATTTGAAATTCCAAATGTTGCAGGAATGGAAAAACTTGCAAATATTGGGGAATATGAAATGCTTGTCTACCTGCATTACGACGAAAGCAGTGGAGATTACCCAGATTGTAACCTTGAGAACGACACCTTGCATTTAACAATAATAAATGCCGGTTTGCCCGAAGTTGATTTGGGTCCTGATATGGAATCAGGTTCGCCTGATACAATTATTATTGATGCAGGTGGTTTCGAAACTTATACATGGAATACTGGTGCCACTACTTCAGCAATAACAGGC
>JAYENH010000321.1:0-3468 GCA_034721995.1 Bacteroidota bacterium | reverse complement strand
TACACTCCCGATAGCTATCGGGATAAACGAATTCTTTCCTGCCTTTGGCAGGTAAAATTCGGTCAATTCGGTCAATTCGATGACAAAAAAATTATTTGATAATAATAATAGTGTATTTGTCTACACCCTACGATTGTTTTGAACATTTAAGTCTGCGAAAGATTTTGAGAAGAAGGGTAGTTTTCTGAGGTCTGAATTTACCATCTGTTATTTGGCAGTCAAACGTTTTTTCAAGGCAAACGTTTACAGCAAACGAGATATTACATTGGGTCGGGAAAGCCCATAAAGTTGCCGGTAATCATTTTAAGGAAAAGTTTTCAAATAGCGATGGCAGAAACCGCAAAGTAAAGCTTGCCAAGCTTTCAAAGCTTGGTAGCCTTAGTTTTTAAGCACCGGTACCGGAATTTACAAGTTTATCTTATTAATAGAACACGGATTTAAAAAATATCATTACGTTTGCCAATAAATAATGTCTATTGTGTGAGTATTATCACATAATGGGCATTAAATATGTGATATATGAAAATAAAAAGGACCGTTTTGCGGCAATTAACCGAGTGGAAAGATACCCCCGGGCGTAAACCATTAATCTTGCAAGGTGTTAGGCAGGTGGGTAAAACATGGCTCTTAAAACACTTTGGCAATCAACATTTTGAAAGTACTGCCTATTTCAATTTCGATCGGCAGGTTGAATTAAAACAGTTTTTTGAAACTACAAAAGACCCAAAACGAATCCTTGAAAATCTTTCGTTGGTACACGGAAAAGCCATCCTTCCACAATCAACATTGATAATTTTTGATGAAATACAAGAGTGTAACGAGGCACTAAATGCGTTAAAATATTTTAGCGAAGATGCACCCGATTTTGCCATTGCCTGCGCAGGTTCTTTGTTAGGAGTGGCGATGAGCAGGGGCAGTTCGTTCCCGGTTGGGAAAGTAGAATTTATTCAAATTCATCCGCTTACATTTTCTGAATTCCTGGCTGAGGCAGACCCGGGCTTATCTCATTATTTGGAAAATATAAACAAGGTTGAAGAAATTCCGGATATATTCTTTAATCCCCTTACTGAGAAGTTAAAAATGTACTATCTATCGGGTGGAATGCCCGAAGCTATTGTTGCATTACTCGAAAACAGGGATTTACAGCACATGCAAAACGTGCTTCAAAACATCTTAAATGCTTATACACTTGATTTCTCAAAGCATGTTGAAAACAAAAACATCCCCAAAATAAAACATATTTGGTTGTCGCTCCCATCACAACTCGCAAGGGAAAACAAGAAATTTTTATATCAGTCAATAAAATCCGGAGCAAGGGCACGTGAATATGAAGATGCGTTGTTGTGGCTCATTAATGCCGGATTGGCAAACAGGATATACTGCTCAACAAAACCGGCCATCCCCCGGTCTGCTTACGATGACCTTTCGGCTTTCAAAATTTATTTAACCGATGTTGGACTACTTCGGCGGTTATCGCTGCTGGATACTGTTGCTATTTCTGAAGGAAACAGGCTGCTTACCGAGTTTAAAGGCGCATTGACAGAAAACTTTGTTTTATCAAGTTTACTTCAGCAGTTTGAAGGATTGCCGCGTTATTGGAAATCAGGAAATAAAGCAGAAATTGATTTCCTGGTTCAATACGAAAACAAAATTATTCCCGTGGAAGTAAAATCGGACGAAAACATAAGAAGCAAAAGCCTGGCCTTCTATCGTAAAAAATTCAATCCACATCTTAGTGTACGTTTTTCTTTACGTAACCTGAAACAAGAAAAGGGCTTAATCAATATCCCTTTGTTTATGACAGATTATACAAGAAATTTGATTTCATTAATACATTAATATTAATGTAAACGAAATTAATGTATTATTTTCGCCACTCGTCACTTCATTTTTTCGCTTTTTTTTCGTACTCTCAACCTCTTGATGATTTGGAAAAATAACAAATACTACATATTATTGCCTTGGAAAAACGAATAGTAATATGTGATATTGATTTGGAAAAACGAAAATTGTGAGTAGTTTTTCATAAAAACAATGAAGTATCTAAATAGAAATATTTAAAGGAGTTTTTACACGCTGTAGGTGAAAACAAGCTACTTGATGCCATTCAAAGGGCGAAGCCCGAAAAGCCATTGTCGGAATTGGTTCACAAAAAAGCATTGAATTTGTACAAACATTTTGTTATTATAGGTGGAATGCCTAAGGTGGTATCGCATTATACTGAAACGAGGGATTTATTGAAATGTCAGCAAATATTGGATGATTTGGTCTTATCGTTTCAAGATGATTTTGTTAAATACAAAAAACGCGTTTCATCATTTATGCTCAGAGAAGTCTTCAATTCTGTAGTTGCCCAGAACTCTGGTAAATTTGTATATACGAAAGCTACGCCTGATTTAAATAGGGGGCAAGTAAAATTGTGTTTAGAGTTGTTATCAATGGCCGGGTTAATCTATCCGGTAACTCATTCTTCGGCAAATGGAGTACCATTAGGTGCTGAAATAAATGCTAAATTCCGCAAATATATTGTTTTTGATTCAGGGATTTATCACCGTATATTGGGGCTCGAATTATCTGATTTATTACTAAAGAGTGATTTTGATTCTATAAATAAAGGTTCTATTGCAGAATTATTTGTGGGCTTAGAATTAATGAAAGTTTCGGACAAAAGAAATGAATTGTATTATTGGCAGCGAGAATCAAAAAACAGTCAGGCCGAAGTGGATTATTTGGTCCAAAAGAATACAAAGATACTGCCGATAGAAGTAAAATCGGGAACAAAAGGAAGTATGCAAAGCCTGTTTTTATTTTTAAACGAAAAAAAAATTGAAAAGGGCATTCGTGTTTCGCAAGAGAATTTCTCGGAATATGATAAAATCAAGGTGTTCCCAATTTATGCTGTTGCAAATATCTTATCAACAGTTGAGTAAGTTTTTTATGGATTTGAAACTACCGGAGGAAGAATGGGGGGCAGAAACAGTTAAATTGAATGCATCCGATAATAAAATGATCTTCTTGCCGCCAGGATAAGCCAATGGCTTTATGGCACTCGAAAATGATTCCATCATTGTAGGTTTCTCTGTCCCGGGTACAGAACCTGAGAGTCAAATTCTACGGTGGGATTCAGAAAAGTGGCTGGAGTGGGATCGTTTTTAGAAATTAAATTATAAGTTAAAATTTTTTGGAAATCCGGAAATCCGTTTTAAAGTTTATGATGAGTTACGTGCCGGCAATCATATTTTCCAATCGATTGTTCATCCGGGAGTTTCACTTCATAATCATTTCTTCATTACCATTGGACCAGGTTGTTTTATCGCAGATGGCTGCATCCTTACCACAAACATCTCCATAGGTTCCCATACAATTTTGTTGCCGGGCGTAAGCATCAGTCATGATACTGAAATTGGCGATTTTTGTACCCTGATGCCAGGTGTCCGCATCAGCAGTGGAGCTAACATTGGAAACAGG
>JAYENH010000320.1:0-3475 GCA_034721995.1 Bacteroidota bacterium | reverse complement strand
GTCTTTAACTTTCTGCATATCAACACTTAATAGTCTTTCTTTTTTTGAATCCCTTATTTAAAATAAGAATAAATTACACCTTTACAATCAAAAATTGAATGTGAACAATATCTAATGCAAGCAACATTTCTACTTTTGTCAATCTCTTTTTTAAAAAATGAATATGCAGGTAAACAAACCTATCGAACATAAAGGAAGGGTTGAGTCAATCAGAAATGGGATTGTAAAAGTAAACATCCTTGTACAGTCGGCTTGTGCTTCGTGCCAGGTAAAAGGTGCTTGCTCGGTTTCCGATATGGAAAACAAAAGCATCGACATCAGAACAAGCAAAACCAACTATAAAACCGGCGAAATGGTAAATGTGCAAATGCAACAATCGCAAGGGTTTAAGGCTCTTTTTCTTGGTTATGTATTGCCTTTCATTTTAGTTATGCTCGTTTTAGGTATTGGAACATCAGCAGGTATTAGCGAAGGTATTTCAGGATTATCGTCCCTTATAATTTTACTGCCTTATTACTTAGCCCTTTATTTCTTAAAAGATAAATTACAGCAAACATTTTCATTCAGCATACAAAAATTGGATTAAAATAATATGAGTGCAACAGTAATTTTCACAATCATATCGTTGAGTGCAATAGGAGTGGTTGCAGCAACCATTCTCTATTTTGTTGCCCAAAAGTTCAAGGTTTTCGAAGATCCCCGCATCGATGAGGTAGATGAAGTATTGCCCGGAGCAAACTGTGGCGGATGCGGTTATCCAGGTTGCCGTGGCTTTGCCGAAGCTTGTGTAAAAGCAGAAAGTTTTGAGGGCTTATTTTGCCCTGTGGGCGGCAACGATTGCATGGCCTCAGTAGCAAAAACATTAGGCAGGGAAGCGGTTGCAAAAGAACCCGAGATTGCCGTTTTGCGCTGCAATGGTACACATTCCTTACGTCCGGATATGAACAACTACGATGGTGCGGCAACTTGTACAATATCATCGAACTTATATGGTGGCGAAACCGGATGCCAGTATGGTTGTCTGGGAATGGGCGAGTGTGTTGAAGTATGCGATTTCGATGCGTTGGAAATGGATCCCATAACGGGTCTTCCTGTTGTTAATGCCGACAATTGTACGGGTTGTGGTGCTTGTATTGAGCAATGTCCGCGCGATTTGTTCGAGCTTAGGCCAAAAGGTAAAAAAGGCCGCCGCATATATGTTGCCTGCCGAAACATGGAAAAAGGCGGAGCCAAAAAAATAGGTTGCGAAGTGGCTTGTATCGGATGTGGCAAGTGCGAAAAAGTGTGTCCACACGATGCAATTGTAATTAAAGATTTTAACGCATATATCGACCCGATAAAATGCAGGCTATGCCGCAAATGTGTAATTGTTTGCCCAACAGGTGCCATACACGAAAAAAACTTTCCGCCACGCAAGGTTAAACCCGAAACAGACAAAGAAAAACCAAAAGCTGTAAAAGCAAAACCCGATCAGTCAGTTGAGCCTACAGCACAGAAACCCGAAGCAAAAGCTACAAAACCGGTAGTAAAACCTGTGGAACAGCCTGTATCGGATATTAATAAAAAAAACACTTCTGATAAATCATAATAAATTAGGAGAATAGATGTTAAAAACATTTCCAAAAGGCGGCGTACACCCTCCCGAAAACAAAATATCGGCAGGATCAGCAATTGAAGTATTGCCATTGCCAAAAGTAGTTTCTATTCCAATTTCGCAGCACCTCGGGGCACCATCAACCCCAATTGTTAAGAAAGGCGATAAAATAAAAGTAGGACAAGCCATTGCACAAAGCTCAGGTTTTGTTTCCACAAATATCCATTCGTCGGTTTCGGGAACAGTAAAGAAAATTGACAATGTAACCGATGCCAGTGGTTACAAACGTAAATCGGTTATCATTAATGTCGATGGCGACGAATGGGACGAAAGTATCGACCGTAGCCCCGATTTGAAAAAAGAATTCAGTCTGTCAGGATCTGATATTATTCAGAAAGTACTTGAAAAAGGTATTGTCGGTCTTGGAGGGGCAACATTTCCAACCCATGTTAAACTTTCGGTTCCAAAGGGAATGAAAGCCGAAATCTTAATAATCAATGGTGTGGAGTGTGAGCCTTATCTTACTTCCGACCATAGGCTGATGCTTGAAAAAGCTGAGGAACTAATCGTGGGCACACAAATTTTGATGAAGGCACTTGGCGTAAAAAAAGCCATGATTGGGATTGAAAATAATAAGCCCGATGCCATTGAAAAACTCAACAGCCTGGCAAACAAAAATCCGGGCATCGAAGTTTATCCACTAAAAGTACAATATCCACAAGGAGGCGAAAAACAGTTAATAAAGGCCTTGATAAACCGAGAGGTTCCATCGGGAGGTTTGCCTATTGCCGTTGGGGCAGTTGTTCATAATGTTGGCACAACACTGGCTGTTTACGAAGCGATACAGAAAAACAAGCCTCTATTTGAGCGGGTAGTAAGCCTTACCGGAAAATCGGTTAGCAAGCCTGCCAATTATCTTGTAAGGATTGGTACTCCTGTTACTGAACTTATCGACGCATCGGGTGGTTTGCCCGAAGATACCGGAAAAGTTATCAATGGAGGTCCCATGATGGGAAAAGCATTGAGTACTCTCGAAATACCGGTTACCAAAGGAACTTCAGGTATTTTAATTATGCCCGAAGACGAATCTATGCGCCGGCCAATACAAAACTGTATCCGCTGCGCCCGTTGCACCGTTGTTTGCCCAATGGGCCTTGAGCCATATCTGCTAATGACTTTGGCAGAAAAAGCGATGTGGGAAAAAGTTGAAGACAACAACGTAATGGATTGTATCGAATGTGGATCGTGTAGTTACACATGTCCTGCCGACCGTCCACTTTTAGATTATATCCGCTTAGGAAAGACAACTGTAAGTAAAATAATGAGAGCGAGGAAACAATAATGAACAAGCTGTTAACAATATCACCATCCCCACATAATTATGGGGACGACTCCACAAAGAAAGTTATGTACGGGGTTGTAATTGCAATGATCCCTGCTATGTTGGTTTCATTCTTCTATTTCGGAATGGGTGCAATAATTTTAACGGTAACAGCCGTAGCATCAGCATTGCTTTTCGAATACCTGATTCAGAAATTTCTCCTGAAAAAAGAGGTTTCTATTACTGATGGATCAGCATTGGTAACCGGGCTACTGCTTGCATTTAACCTGCCGAGCAACCTTCCGTTGCACCTGATTATTATTGGGGCTTTTGTTGCAATTGCCGTAGGAAAAATGTCGTTTGGCGGATTGGGGCAAAACCCTTTCAACCCCGCATTGGTTGGCCGTGTATTTTTGCTGATTTCGTTTCCGGTACAAATGACAAGCTGGCCAAAACCGGGAAACCTTACAAGTTATCTCGATGCTGAAACAGGAGCCACCCCCCTTGCTATTATAAAGGAAGGATTGAATAACGGAGAAAGCTTTTCGTCTTTGATGAGT
>JAYENH010000319.1:0-3478 GCA_034721995.1 Bacteroidota bacterium | reverse complement strand
TGTTAACATGTCCCATCGTGTCGATATCGTTAAACCTAAGCTGTATGGGTGTTGAATGATGAAAGTTTTGAGAGCCGGGAATAATAAACTGATTTTCCTTTGATGCCATTTTGTTGATTATTATTTCAGCAGGCAAAACTACGATAAAAAGGTTAAAAGTTTTCGGGTTGTGAGTAATCTGTGGCAGTTATTCTTTTCCAGTTTATCTGGGTTAGGGTTATGAGCGACATTAAAAGTATCAATCTTATTTGTGAAAGGCTAAACTTTTTATCTAATACCTGGCTACTATCTTTTCTGAAATTATTAATACTTTTACTCCTTGATTATCGAGAAGTTGAGCTTATTGTCAGAAAACAAGTATGGACATTTTAACACACACATTATCAGGAGTTGCAATAGGAATAGTGATATCCGGATTTTCAACAAGAGGATTTCCTGATCGCTTAAGCATTATTGCTTTAGGAGGCCTTGGCGGAGCATTGCCCGATTTGGATGCAATTAGTTTATGGTCTGGTTTTGATTCTACTATTGGTGATTTTTTTAAGCTTTCTAATTCAGGAAAAGAGATTTATTTTTCTCAATTCTGGTATTCACATCACGGATTTCTCCATTCATTAATGGCATCATTGATATTTTGTTTATTAATGTGCCTGACTTTTTATGTTAAAGAAGCAATATCTAAGAGATTTTCAATAATTAACTTATGGAATGAAATAAAGATTCGTAAGTTGATTCTAATTTCGTTTGCTTCAGGGTTTATAATTCACTTAATTGAAGATATGGTAACCCCTGCTTGTGTATGGAGCGGAGTAAATTTTTTCTGGCCATTTAAAACATATATCGGAGGTTCGGGGGATATTTGGTGGTGGAACAATTACGACATTTTTTTAATTATTATTGCAGTTATTCTAATAAATCTGATTGTATTGTCGCTTAACCAGATTGTTAAAGTTGATTTACGAAAAATTGCAATCATTATTTTTCTCACAGGTTTTACTTTATCTGTTTATCAAATCAAAACACGTGGATTTAACTTTAATTATATTGGACATACCTCTAAATATCAAGAATATGAAATCAAATCAAAAGAGATTCAAAAACAAATCCTCGGAGAAAAGATATTTTTGATAATGGAGGATTTTGATAACAGATTGAAATTTAACTTTTAAAATAATCAATAATTAATAATCAATTCAAAATATGCTGTCATATCAGAAAAAATTAAATAAACTGTTTTATGTAGTACTTGGCCTGCCAGCAACAGCTATGGGCTTTGGTTTGTCGGTTCAAATTGCCGTATTGAGCTGGATTCTTTCGTCAAAATATGGCCTCGACATACACGAAGTAGGTATTGTATGGGCAGCCGGTCCTATTGCAGGAATACTCGGGCAAATAATTGTTGGTGTAATTAGCGACAAGGTTTGGTTCTGGGGAGGACGGCGCAAACCATTTATCATTATTGGAGGTATTCTGGCAGCTATAATGATTTATTGCCTTCCGCGCCTTGATTTAATCGATCATGCACTTGGCATTGGGAACATCATGGCTGTGGCCATTACCGTTGCCCTAACATTAGACCTATCGATTAATGTTGGTTTCAATCCTACCCGCTCTATCATTGCTGATGTTACGCCCGAAGGAAATCATCGTACAAAAGGTTTTTCGTGGATGCAGGCAATTTCCAATTTCTTTGGTGCAAGTGCATATTTAATTAGCGCACTTCTTGATAATTATTTATTGATGAACATTGGAATAGGCCTTATTCTTGCCTTTACCATTATTCCTGTTTTATTTATTGAAGAACCCCGAAAACTTAACGAACAAAAATCGGATACCCCCGAAGCAAAAATTTCATATAAAGAATTATTCATTACACTAACTCCTTTATATGGCTATCTGATATTTGCAATTTACGGTATCGGGCTAAAACTTGAGTTTTATAATGGAAGCTCTACGGCAATTTATATTTTAACAGCTATTAGTGTACTGTTAATGTTATCAACTTTTATGGCAAAGGAACCGAAACAAGCAGCCGCCATTGCCAACGAGAGAAGTTTCCGGAAACTACTTGCCGCTCATTCGTTTACCTGGCTTGGGGTGCAAACAATGTTTGTTTATGGCTTTTTCTTTGCGCTTCATAGGTTCACTGACAATGATACTTTTGCTGCCGGAAAAATAATCGGATGGGCTTTCTTTTTGCTGAATGCTTTTGGGTCCTTGTTCCCAATTTATTTTCTCGAACCTTTATCGAAAAAGATTGGCCGGGTAAATACCCACATTATCTCAATTGGACTAATGGCTACAGGCTATATTGGCATCGCTTTTTTCGCTTCCAATCAATATATATTATATGTTTTAATGGTGATACTTTCAATTGGTTGGTCATCGCTGGTAAGTTTACCATTTGCTATTATGACCGAAAAAATTGACAAATCGAAAATGGGTTTATACATGGGGGTTTTTAACCTGTCGGTAGTGTTGCCCCAACTTCTGGCCAGTTTTGTTATCGGAATTCTGATAAAAGCTTATATCGAAGAATATAGCTGGATTGTATTTTTCGTATCGGGTATCTCTCTTGGTATTTCAACATTTTTATGGAGCTTTGTAAAAGAAAAAGCTGCTACCGATTCCTAAAACCAATTTAATATGAAAGGCGACCCCAAAGTATATCAGGTACTTAAAAATTTGAATATCGAATTTGAATATTACGAGCATCCTCCTGCCCCAACCATCGAAATTGCAATGGAACACTGGAAAGACATAGAATATTCTACTCACTGCAAAAATCTGTTTTTCCGTAACCATAAAGGCAATAAGCATTATCTTGTGTTGTTACACTATGCGCAAAACCTTGCTATTCGCGATTTAGAGCAACTCCTGAAACAAGGTAAGATAAGTTTTGCATCGCCAAAAAGAATGACAAAATACCTCGGACTTGAAGCAGGTTCGGTTTCGCCATTTGGACTAATCAATGACGAAGCAAAGCATGTACATATATTTATTGACAAGAATTTAAAAGAATCGGCAAACCTTAGTTTTCATCCAAACGATAATACCGCAACAATTGTAATCTCTTATAATGATTTTATAAAATTTTTAGACTGGACCAGAAATAGCTACGAGTTTATTGAGATGTATTGATAACTCTATTTTGATTTTTGGATTGAAATATTTTACTTTTGCAAATAGTAAATTATCTATCATGAAAAATATAAAATATTTTATCCTGGGTTTTATCCTGGCATCTATCGTATTTACTTCATGCGATATTGATACTTGCGACGAATCGGTTTTTGATGATTGTTATCTCGACGAACCGATCGATGCTTTTTTTGTATTGAATATCAGCAAAAATGCAAATCAGGATTCTGTTCTAATCATGCTGTATAAAGGGAAAATCGACGATGGTGAAATGATAGACTCATTCTATAGCTATCTCGAAGAAGAATCATACTATTTAGATGTCGATCAGTATTAC
>JAYENH010000318.1:0-3481 GCA_034721995.1 Bacteroidota bacterium | reverse complement strand
TTGCTCTTTTCTTTTTTTGATTAAAATGTCAAGTTCGTTTTGTGGAAATATTGGATGCATTACAATATCGGTCAATATTTTTAATACTGATGAAAAGTGCTTATGAGGGCAATATAATCCGACTACCGCTTTATCTTTTTCGACATGTGCCGAAAGATGTGCCCCGAAAAAATCAAGTTTCTCAGAAATATCTCCTGATGTATACAATTGTGTTCCCTCACGCAGCATTGCATTTGTTGTTGATGCTAATAAAACTTTGGGCTGAAACCAGACACCTGCATTAAAAATAATTTCTAAACCGATAATTTTATCGCTTTCGGCAAAAAAAGCAAATACCGGAACTCCATTCGAAAGAGTAAAAGTGTCGGGTTTTTGATAGTTGATTTTATTTATATTCCGGAAAACAGGCTGAGTTTTTCTTTCTAACATTTCGAGAGTTTATTTTTTATAGTTTTTCTGAAAAAGAGCATATCCAATACTCCATTCGATAAAATCGGCACGGCCAAGATGAGTTTTTAAAGATAGGCTATAAATGAATTTATTATGATGGTAACGGAGGCCGAAGCGATTATAAATATTTATATCATCATTCCAATTTACAAATAAATAATAACCTGTTTGAATAGTAAAGTATATTTTATCAAAAATCAAATCATAAGAAATATGCACTCCCTGTCGAACTTTATTCCTTCTAACACTCTCATCAACTTCTTTTCTCTCCATTCTTCTAACAATCGAAGCATCATAAAAAATATCAAGCCCAATACCCATGCGTTTCTTTTTGGTAATCATATATCCTGCATCCACCCAAAAGGATGAAGTAAAGTATGTATTTCCTTTTGGCATTATTTCTTTCCATCCTGCCGAACCAATTAGCAGCACATCAAATTTCCTTATATTTTCATCAGGGACATATTTTTTTCTAAAATTAATTGCCTGTGGATTTACCGAATATTTAATACCAATGTTAATGGCCGGAAGGTTCAAGCCCAGATTTGGTTTTCGGATAGCACCATTTGACACATGGCTTAGATCGATGCCCAATAAAAAATGCAAGTTATTGCTAATAGCAGCTTGTGCCTCCATGCCAAAATTAAGGTACACATTTGTAAACGAGCCAATGGCTATATTGAAATAGTTATCTTTAACATCGAAATACTCAGACATAAAAGCAGTTCCAAAAGCAAAGGAGTAATTTATAAAAAATCGCGGCTTCCTGTAAATTGGGATTTTTATGAACCCGTACACAGCATTTATTTTACCAAGCACATCGGGCCATTGCATATTATTATGATAAAACCCGATGCCCAAATCGGGTTGCCTGTACAATTTCGCCCAGTTTTCAATGTGCATCGTACGGTTTATCCTGAGATCGAAAGCCGGAATGTGCCCACGTTGCAAGTATCGCATCGATTCGTGATGCGGCCAAATAAAGCCATAGTGAAATCGGCTTTCGATATTATAATCGGACGGGATTTTAAGTTTCCCTCCGGCCATGCCCATCACACTGATGCACACAAAAAAAATCAATAAAATTTGTTTTTGCATCTAAATTATTTCTGAGGACAAAAAAATAACAAATAAATGGTGATACAAAAACAGAAAGCAAAAAAGCCTAAATAGTCAGATACTATTTAGGCTTTTCCAAAGGCTGTCTGTAAAATTGAGAGTAAGGCCATTATTGGCGTTTTTTCACAGCCTCAAATTATGAAAAACTACTAATTCAATTTAAAATCTTTAAGCACACCCATTAATTTCTTACGTGTAAAGAAAATACGACTTTTTACAGTACCTATAGGCAGTTCAAGCTCTTCGGCAATTTCCTTATATTTAAAACCTTCAACATGCATTTCAAAAGGTTTCCGATAGTCATCTTCTAATTCTGATATTGCTTTAATTATTTCGTTAGTCGAAAAACTGGATTCAGGAGAATCTAATCCCGAATCTTGCGAAAAATTAAGAAAATATAAATCTTTTGTCGAATCGAAAGTCGTATTCTGCTTTGCTGTTCTACGGTAATTATTAATGAATGTATTTTTCATTATTGTGTAGGCCCAAGCTTTCAGGTTTGTTTTATCAACAAATTGGCTCTTGTACTTGAGGGCTTTAAAAAATGTTTCCTGAAGTAAATCCTGCGCCTCGTTAGGATTAGATGTAAGGTTTAGGGCAAAACCTTTCAGGTTGTTCTCTAAACTGGTTAATTGATGATTAAATTCGATAGCTGTCATGTCGTTGTCGTTTATGTTTAATAATCCATTGCAAATATAAAACATAAACTTTGATTTCCAAAATAATATTGCATTGGCTTTGCTCTTATTAAAACTAATTCTAAATAATGTTGGCAAACTAAACACTTGATATTATGCAATAATAATCAGGTAATTGAATACTTAATATAAATTATGAGATTAAAATGAATATATCATTTACAAAATAGCTGTTTAACATATTTTATGAATTATGCTACATCGGATACCCGTACTTGGCCAGGTCAATTCCAATCAGTTTCGATAATTCCGTATTACTTGTTTTGTAGAATTCCTTAATTTGTTCTAATATTTTGATCGGGGCAATCGAGCTTTTCCTCGAAATTCGTGAAAACAATAAAGGATCGAGATATGACTGAAGCAAAAACCTGAACTTCCATGTGCTAATGTGTGTTGAGAAGAGATGAGACGGGCGGTATTTGTTGAAAGTAAAATGATTTATTATTCTTAATAAACCTAGCGAAAATAGAGAAAGAGATTTGTTTGCCCTTTTTTCTTTTTGCTTTTTCTCTTGATCGACACGACTTCCAATAAAATCCATTATTCTTTTTATGCTTCCTTCTTGATCGGTTTTAAGCTCTTCCTGCAACAAAACCAGTACATTATCCTTTCCGAAAAGCTCGATATAATATTTTATTAATCTAAAATAATTACCATAATCCCAATCGAACATCATTTTTCCCCGATCGAAAAATGTAGATGGTCTTGCTACACCACCCTCTTGTATATGCTGAATATAAATTGATTCGAGAAGTTTTGTCTGATTGCGGATAGAAATAATAATTTTTGTAAAACCCAACTTTTTCAAGCGGTCAGCAATATTTTTCTTGTTCATTCCACTATTATTGAACAATGGCCCTACAAGTGCTTCGTACGAAAAGAGGAATTGGTTGCCAATCGAAGTGTTTTTGGAAAGTAAGGCAAAGGACTTCTCAAAATTATAATCCAAATTATCTTTGTAGATAACATCCCTGAAGATTTTATCACACTTTGGATAATCTACAAAACCGACATCCTTAATGTATGGGTAAACATTGTTTTGCAAAAATGTAGTACCGGTTTTATGGTAACCAATATGTGCAATCATCTAAACTAAAATTTTTAAATTGAAATAATTTCCAAAGTTAGCAGATTAACAATTAAACGAAAGAAGGTGCAGGATAAATTTCCTAATCTTCAAAAATCAGGATGATATCCGGGTTCTATCTGAAGAG
>JAYENH010000317.1:0-3494 GCA_034721995.1 Bacteroidota bacterium | reverse complement strand
GGTGCAAGCTGGAGCGATACCACCGATCTTTCGGCCGGTGCTTTCCAAAGCGATATTGAAAATATCCGTAGCTGGTTTGCCGATGGGATTATTCCAATTGGTATTGAAGAACAAGCCGATAATAAAAAACCTGAAAACAATTCCGGATTTATGATTTATCCAAATCCCGTGGCCGGAGAATCCATTACACTGGATTGCTCGAACCCGTCGAATGAAAAAGCGAGATATATTATTTTCGACAGCCAGGGAAGGCAAATTAAATCAGGGATTTTAACAAATGGGCACCGGCAAAAAATATCGGTCGATGGATTGGAGAAAGGTGCCTACCTGATAAAACTACGGGGGACACATGTTAACGATCAGGCACTTTTTATTAAAATGTAGCAGGAAATAATTCTTTGGTTTATTTCAATTTAGTCAAAGACAATATTCTTTTTGCCATTGAGGAATTTCAATATCCTGTTTTTGTATTTCCTTTAGTTTATTTATTAGATCGGAATTTTGCAATTGCGAAATCCAATTGATTAAACTTTGCCTATCGGCCTGTATCTCCAATATGTCCATAATTTTTGAGAGTTATTATCTGCTATATTTGCAAAAATATGGAATATTCAGCCGAAAAAAAAATCATTTATGTATCAACCGAAAAGAGACAAAATATTTTTGAAGTGATCGGGATCATGAAGCATTTTACGATATTCTTCTTTCGGACAGATATGATATGATATCATTTGATAAGACATTGCATAATTCTCCGAATTTCGATTATTATTAACATTGATCACATTCATGCTTATTTTAAATTCTGATAATTAATTTATCGTGCCAGAATTATTTACTTTTTCATAATCAACAAATAAGGAATGATGATGAAACAAATCGACTCCTCAAATTAATTTGGAAATTGGTTATCTTAAAAAGTAGTAGTTTTGCTTTGCGAAAAATTTATGTGTCAGTACTAAAAAATAAAATTATGTTTTCGAAAAAAGACCTTAAGCAAATTAGCGATCACGGGATGACTGTTGAACAAGTAAATGCCCAGATAGAAGCATTTAAAACAGGATTTCCGTTTTTGAAAATTACCAAAGCTGCAACTATTACCAAAGGTTTGTTTGCATTGAGTGATGCAAAAACCGAAAAATATACTAAAAAATACGATAAGGCTTTAAAAAAGGTCAAGGTAGTAAAATTTGTACCTGCATCGGGGGCTGCAACCCGAATGTTTAAAAAGCTCTTCGACTTTATGAATAGCTACACAGGAAGCGAAGAGGAATATTTGAACATACTTGTTGATCGAGGATCTGAGTCAATATATTATTTTTTCGAGAACCTAAGCCAATTTGCTTTTTATAATGATTTGCAAAATAAAATGCATGAATTGGGATTAGAAATTGAAGGCTTGGTTAAAAAGAAAGAATACTCTGAGATATTAAAGATTTTGCTCACCGAGAAAGGCCTTAATTATGGGAACCTTCCCAAAGGCTTGATTATGTTTCACAAATATATCGATTTCTCACGAACAGCTCTCGAAGAGCACATGGTTGAAGGTGCTAATTATTGCAATTCATCAAACGGGAAAGTCCCCATCCATTTTACAATATCGCAGCAGCATAAGCAAATATTTATCGATCACATTAAAAACATACAATCAATTCATGAGAAAAAGCACGGGGTGCAATACGATATTTCTTTTTCTTTTCAGGATTCGGCAACCGACACTATTGCTGTAGATCCTGATAATAAGCCTTTCCGTGATGATAATGACAAATTATTTTTCCGTCCCGGGGGGCATGGGGCACTAATCGAAAACCTGAATAGTATTGATGCCGATATTGTATTTGTAAAAAATATTGATAATATAGTTCCCGATCGTCTGAAGAAATTTACTACACCATATAAAAAAGCACTTGCAGGTATTTTACTTAGTTTACTGGAGACCATACAGAAATATCTAAAAGCACTTGATAATGCCGATGGCCTTGATGATAAAAAGCTAAACTCAATGTTGCGATTTGTTGAAAAGGATTTGTGTGTTGTGCCTAACAAGGATGTTGAAAAGTTACCAAAACAAAAAAAAATATCTTATTTGAAATTGAAACTTAACCGGCCAATCCGTGTTTGTGGAATGGTTGCCAACGAAGGCGAACCGGGAGGCGGGCCATTCTTTGCAGTTAACCCCGATGGTACCGAATCGCTGCATATTATCGAGAGTAGCCAGTTCAATCCTGATAATGATACACAGAAAGAATTAATAAAAAATGCTACACATTTCAACCCTGTCGATTTGGTTTGCAGTATTAAAAACTACCAAGGCAAAAAATTCGATCTATATAAATTTATCGATAAAAATACGGGCTTAATCTCGCAAAAATCGAAGGATGGCAAAGATCTTAAAGCACTTGAATTGCCGGGATTGTGGAATGGAGCTATGTCGGACTGGAACACAATTTTTGTTGAAGTTCCGATAGAAACTTTTAACCCTGTAAAAGCCATAAACGACCTCCTGCGCGAAGAACACAGGACATTTGAACCATAGTAAGGTTTTAGTTTTTTTGGTTCAATGTTTAGGGGTTCTGACCCGATAGCTATTGAGTTCCTAATTCTGGTTTTAGAGTTTAAAATTTCGGGTACAGCGCTTCTGAGTTTTGCAAGGTAAAAATAATATCCCAATCAAAAATAGACTGCGCTATGTTTTTACTATTTTTGGGACAAATGATATTCAATGTCAGTATTAAAACAAAGCAATTATGATTTTATCATCCATAATGATACAACAAGATAAGACAATTCAGACAAGAGAAATAAGCGTAGATATGAAGTAAATATTTAGGAGTTATCATTTATTAAAGAAATATCCTATTTGCCAAACGAAAGGCTTCCAATCTCTAAGGGAGACAGAAAAGCTATTTTTGATTTGTACTGCACCAATGAACAGGGCGAAAAATTCATTGTCGAACTGCAGAAAACAAAGCAAAAATATTTTAAGGACAGAACTCTATATTACTCGACCTTCCCAATTCAAGAACAAGCCATTGTAGGTCAGGACTGGGATTTTGAACTTAAAAAAGTATATACCATAGCAATATTGGATTTTGTGTTTGATGAAGACAAAGACCGACCCGAGAAATTTCGTTACGATGTAAAATTATCGGATATTGACACAAAAAAAGTGTTTTATGACAAATTGACTTTTGTTTATTTGGAAATGCCAAAGTTTGACAAAAGCGAATTTAAAAAATACCAAGAGAGTTTAAATGCATACAGGGACATTAAAAACTCTGTTGATACTGCATGGGAAGAAGGAAAGATTGAAGGAAAGATTGAAACTGCAAAAAAAGGTTTAAAAGAAGGTTATCCAATAGAAATGATCTCAAAAATGACAGGGTTGACAGAAAAAGAAATCAACGGATTGAAATAATAACAAATGGTAACACCTAAGCATATAAAAACCTCGTAGTGCGTGCATCTACGGTTTTTATATGCATTGTTGAACC
>JAYENH010000316.1:0-3494 GCA_034721995.1 Bacteroidota bacterium | reverse complement strand
GATAATGTTTCTGCCGTCCCCATTTTATACTGATATCCTTCGCCATTAACGATATCGCCAATAAAGTTTTGGTCAAAAGGAGGAGTCCCGGCAGGCCACCAGGTTAATCCGAGTTCATCTTTCATAATAATAACATCGGTTAAGCCACCATTTGTAGCAACATCTTCGAGATCTATACTTGTTGTTATTGTATTTGCGTCAATTAATGTTGACCATAATCCCCATCCCTGGCGTAAGTCAATTTCCTGCTCCTGGAAAACTGTAATTTCATCAGTAACTGTACAGTATCCTTCAGTAACCGAAACTGAATAAGTTCCATAATATGTTGGAACAGCTTGTTGAGCTGTTTCTCCATTAGGAGCCCATACATAAGTAAAATCAGGTGTTCCGTCTGGATCAGCACCAGCATCTAATAATACACTAAGATAATCAGTTGTAACAATATCAGGGCCTAAATCTACCGTTGGATTAGAAATAAGAATTGTATCAACAATAGAACTTGTACAACTTAATCCATCATTTGTAATAGTTACAGTATAAGTAAAATATATCTCCCCATCAATCCACTCAGGAATGTTATATTCCCAATTATTATAAGAAATATTGCTTGTTGCTGCTTCAGATGCAATTAGAGTCAAATCATAAGAATATCCCATATCAGTAAATGAACCATTAATATAGATATCTGGAGCATCAAAACAATAGCCATCAGTAAATCCAGCTATGGCCAAATTTTGAGGAGTACCATAATTAATCAGAGTATTGCCACCATTTTGATCATTTGCAGTATTACCTTCAAAAGAATAATTTACGATTACACTTACGATGTACTCACCCTGTACCGACATATCAATACTTTGGGTAAAAGAAAAGGGATTAGTATCGCCGGCTTGCATTGGTGCTGTAAGTATATGAGTTTCGTAAACCGGTGCCCAAACATTTCCATTATGGCTTACAAAATAACTGAATTCAATTGTTTCGCCTGCGCAAAGTGTGCTACCACTGTTGTTTGTAAATTCAATATCAACATAAACATCGCCTAACATGCAATCATTGGTAACTGGTGCACCTGTACCATCAATAAATAATACCGAAGTAACTTCCATATCAGGATATACAAATTGTGTAATCATGATATTATCAATGAATAAATACTCGGCCTCGAAAGTTGCATTTCCAATTGCTTTAAATGCAATATAATAAACTCCGTTTGCAGGAACAGTAAATACATTTGTTGCAAGCTGATAAGCTCCTGATGTGTTAACATTAGGCATCGAAATAATTGGTGTGCCAACTAATCCTGACATATCTTGTGAAGTTGATAAGTAAACCTCAAAACCTTTCACATCACCAGAAAGATAGGTGGCATAGTCAAGACAAATTTTATAATTTAATGATGCATCAAAATTGAAGCAGTTTGTATATAAGAAATCAATTCCCTGTGCACCTTCATAATCGAACCCATAAGCTTCTTGCGAAGTGTGGTCGTATAACCAGAACCATTCTTCGCCATCGAAATTGGCATCTTCAATTGCCCAGTATTCGTATGGAGCGACATTGTTTGTCCCACTAAAATCTTGTGTGTATGGTGTTGTAAGATCATTTGAAATATCATTAACCGTAATTCCGGTCAATGCGTCATTTGCATTGTCGAGATCGTTGGTCCATGAAAGACTAACGTCGAAACTAAACGGTCCTGCTCCGGTGAGATCGGCAGCCGTAGCAAAAGTATGTATTCCTGTAAAACCTGATAAAATTGCTCCAACAAATGTTTCAGTAACAGGAGAACCACCATCTAATATATATGTAACATCGAAACCTGATGCAGGTGAAGTACCAATATTTTCGATCTCAACAACTACTTGCTCCATGCCTAAACCACAACCTGTTCCAGGAGAAACAAGGGCAAGCATTGCAAGATCAAATTGCAATTTCTGACGTAATAAGAAATTGTCCATTTTTACAATGTCAGTTGGGTTTTTAGTTGAGGACTGAAATTCGATGTTCAGATTTGTGCCTGCATAAGCTGATAAATCATACCTTAATTCAACAAAAGCAGGAGCTTCATAAGTATCAGGATTATGATTTTCGACACCATTAACATCGGCAACTGGCATTCCGTTGACTAAAACACGAAACCAGCAAAAATCAGGTGAATAACTATATTGTTGATATAAATCAAAAATAAGTTCTAATGTACCTAAACCGGTTGCATCCACATTACATGTATAGCCACCTGCCATATATTCTGTATTATCAACCCATGCATTTTGTGCCGATGTTGAACCAATTCCACCTGTCCAAAATGATCCATTAACACCAGTGGTTACAACTTCGCCACCAACTATATTGGCAGTGGTATATGTCCCGGCAAAATAGCCAAATTCAGGAGTTGGTGCTGAGAAATCAACAAAATGAGCGAAGGCATTTATTTCGTCCAATCCTTCTGATTCAACAGTAGTTGTAAATGTATTGTAAGGATTAACACCATCAAATGATGTGTTTACTGTAACATTGTAGGTTCCTGCTGCCGAAAAGTCGTGTGTTGCAGTGAATGTATAAGCATACATTGCATTGGACAATACATCGTCAGAAATTAATTCGTAAGCGTAAGTGCTTCCATCAACTATTAACTGAATGTACCAGGTATTAACAAGGTCTGCTGTAGATCCATTCCAAACATTCACAGAAACAGTTTCGGTTGATGAAAGTGCACAAACAGCATCTTGTGGGCTTACTAATTCTACAGTTTGTGGGTCTGGTGTACCGGGTGCCATTTCGTCTATGCTAAAATCATCGAAACCAAATCCAGGCAATGTAGCAGGAATTGTACTCGATTTAAAAATGACTTTGAATGAAACTGTTGATTCACCTGCAAGGAATGTTAAAGGAATATCAGCAGTAATCCAGCCACCGCCGGTATTTACCCAACATTCACCCCATGCAAGGTAAGCATCAAAGCTGCCATCATACCAGTTTGTGCCATCGCCTTGAGAGCCTAAACGATTCCAACTAATGCCATCAATTGAATAATTGATAAAAGCACCACCCCAACCAACAAGAGCATCAGCAAAGATGTCCAAACTCAGTTCCGGCTGAATTAAATTTGTAAAATCAAAAACAGGACTTGTAACCCATGTGTCAGTCTCCTGTGCATAAGTTCCATCCATGTCTGTTTTTACATAAAAATCTGTCGCATTTGCCTTATAATACGGAAACCAGGCATCTGTAACATTTCCATGCTCGAACACATCATAACCCATTGGGTTAGTGTTAAAATCTATTACCCAGCTTCCAATTCCGCTATCGAAATTTTCTACATAAGGATACGTATTTACCTGAGCAACTGAGGCAAATAACACAGCAAATACAAAAAGGTTAGTAAATACCAACTTTAGTAATTTGTTTTTCATAGCTTTAAGTTTTAAAAAAGTAATTTGAAGCATTATTAATTATAATTTTTCTGTTTATTGACAATTTAATTTCAAATTCTA
>JAYENH010000315.1:0-3497 GCA_034721995.1 Bacteroidota bacterium | reverse complement strand
GAATCCGAATGGTTAAAATTACCGGAACGATTTACAAATATTGAATTACACGAATACATTGTAATGCCAAACCATTTCCACGCAATATTGCAAATCGTAGGGGCGACCCTTGTGGTCGCCCAAAATAATATGATTGACGCAACCGAAAAAGGGCAACCACAAGGGATTGCCCCTACGCAAAAAAAAACCGTTGGTGATATGGTTGGGGCGTTTGAATCAATTACCACGGTTGAATATATTCGTGGCGTAAAAAATAATAATTGGAACCCATTTGATGGAAAATTATGGCAACGTAATTATTGGGAACATATAATTCGAAATGAAAAATCATATAATACGATTTCGGAATACATTAAAAATAATCCTGACAATTGGAATAATGATAAATTCTATAAATGATGGCAACGATGGCACATAAAATAGAATGGACAGAGCAAACGTGGAACCCTTCGGCAGGTTGCACTAAAATTAGTTCAGGTTGTAAAAACTGCTATGCCGAAACTATGGCAATTCGTTTACAGGCTATGGGCGTGGAAGGCTACGAAAACGGTTTTAAATTTAATACCGTTGCAAGCAGAAAAAACGACCCTTTTAAAAGGAAAAAGCCAACAGTGTATTTTGTTAATTCGATGAGCGATATTTTTCATAAAGATATGCCGAGAGATTATTTAAACAAAATATTTAACGTAATTGAAGAAACGCCACATCACACATATCAAATCTTAACTAAGAGAGCAGACAGAATGTTTGAATATTTTTCGCAAAGAGAAATACCCAAAAACATTTGGTTGGGTGTTACGGTTGATAATAAAAAAGAAGGTTTGCCAAGAATTGATAAACTAAGAAATCTGCAAGCAAGCGTTTTATTCCTTTCGGTTGAGCCACTGCTCGAAGATTTAGGCAAAATGAATTTAGAAAATATTGATTGGGTAATTGTTGGCGGAGAAAGCGGAAATAAAGCAAGACCAATGGAAAAAGAATGGGTTGTAAATATAAAACAACAATGTGAAAAAGAAGATATTGCTTTTTTCTTTAAGCAATGGGGAACTTGGGGAGCAGATAAAGTAAAACGGAATAAAAAGTTAAATGGGAAAGAAATTGACGGAAAGATTTGGCAACAATACCCTGAAGTAATAGAACAGAAATATGCAATAATTGAATAGAAACTATGGAAGATAAAACTAAACAAATACAAAGAGATATAGCACTTATTGATGAGTTGCTTTCTTCCAATACTGAGAAGGGAGCTGTTGAGTTTAAGCATAACAATGAAAGTCCTGAAATGATTGGTAAATTATGTTCTGCTCTTTCAAATATAGCAAGAATAGACCAAGTAGATTTTGCTTATGTTGTTTGGGGAGTTAAAGACGGTACTCAAAATATTGTTGGCACAACATTTAACCCTGATACTAAAACAAAAGGCAATCAGGTTTTTATAATGTGGCTTTCTCAAATGCTAACACCACATATCACTTTTAATTTCAGAAAAGTTAATCATCCAAAGGGCAATTTGGTTTTATTGGAAATTCCTGCTGCACATACAACACCCATTGAGTTTAATAAAACCGCATATATTCGTATAGGTAGTGCAACACCTCGCTTGTCTGATTATCCGGAGCATTACCAAAGTCTTATCAATAATTTGCGTTCTTATATGTGGGAAAAGGCAATAGCAAAATCTTTTGTAACAGCCGATGATGTTTTGAGACTATTAGAATACACAGCGTATTTCAAACTTACAAATCAAAATTTACCTGACAATAAAAAAGGAATACTTGAAAGACTTGAAGCCGATGATTTAATTAAAAAAGATGTTGGAGGGCATTGGAATATAACAAATCTTGGAGCTATTTTATTTGCCGAAAATCTCGATGAATTTGACACTTCATTATCACGTAAAGGTATTCGTTTTGTTGCTTACGATGGCGATAATAGAGCTGCAACAGTAAAGCAAAGAGTTGATGGCAAAAAAGGATATGCAAAAGCATTCAAAGGTGTTGTTTCATATATTAACGATTTACTTCCTGTAAATGAACATATCGGAAGCACTCAAAGAGAGCCTCAATTATTATTTCCTGAAATAGCAATTCGTGAAATTATTGCAAATGCCTTAATTCACCAAGATATGACGATTAGCGGAACGGGACCGCTTGTCGAGCTATTTAATACAAGGCTGGAAATTACAAATCCCGGAAAATCATTAGTTCAAACAGATAGAATGATTGATTTGCCTCCTCGTTCAAGAAACGAAGCTCTGGCTTCTTTAATGCGGAGAATGAAAATGTGTGAAGAACAAGGCACGGGTTTAGATAAAGTAATAATTAGTATAGAAATAAATCAATTACCGCCACCAAAATTTCAGGAAATGGAAAATGCAATGCGTGTTGTATTGTTTGCACCTCGTTCGTTTGCCGAGATGTCAGTTTCAGAAAGAACAAGAGCTTGCTATCAGCATTCTATAATGAAATATTTAGATGGCGAAAAGATGAAGAATGCAAGTTTGTGTGAACGCTTTGGAATTGACAAAAAAAATGCAGCACAAGCCTCTATTGTAATTAAAAAAACACTTGAAGTTGGATTTATAAAGGTTTCAGACCCCGAACATCCACGAGGAGGATATGAACCCATTTGGGCATAAAATTAATTTCTTGATTGGGTTTTGATTTTGAATGATAATTAGTAAATAAATAATAGATAATTAGTTGGTAATTAGAGTAATGGGTATTGGTAAGTTTCTTGATTGGGTTTTGATTTGAAGAATAAAAAAAGTAAAAAAGGATAATAAAATTCTACATAGGGACAAATTGTCCCCACAAAAAATAAAAGAGTAAAATATGAACGAAGCCGAAACAAGAGCAGAATTAATAGACCCAAAACTAAAAGCCAATGGTTGGGGCATTATTGAAGGTTCAAAAATCCTTCGTGAACGCAATGTTTGTAAAATTACAGACGGAAGAATACAAGTTGGTGGTAGCAGAAAAAAGCCATTGATTGCTGATTACATTCTGGTTCACAAAGGAATTAAACTTGCTGTTGTTGAAGCCAAAAGCGATGAACTGGAAGTTGGCGAAGGTGTGGCACAGGCAAAACTTTATGCTCAAAAACTAAATTTAGATTATACCTACTCAACCAACGGAAAAGAAATTTATCAAATCTGTATGAAAACAGGCGAGGAAAAACTCGTTAATGATTTTCTTACACCCGATGCACTTTGGAATGAAACTTACAGCGTCCAAAACGATTGGAGAGATAAGTTTTCTTCTGTTCCTTTTGAAGATAAATCGGGAACTTGGCAACCTCGCTACTATCAGGAAATTGCAGTAAAAAACACATTAGAAGCAGTTGCTCAAAACAAAGACCGTATTTTACTAACCCTTGCCACAGGAACAGGAAAAACGGCAATTGCTTTTCAAATATCGTGGAAACTATTTCAAACACGTTGGAACTTAAACCGTGATGGCAAAAGACGACCACGAATTTTGTTTCTTGCCGACCGT
>JAYENH010000314.1:0-3504 GCA_034721995.1 Bacteroidota bacterium | reverse complement strand
TTTGATCTCCTCAACTTTTTCCTCCAATTCTTTTCGCTGGGTAAATAGGTCTAAAAATATTTTCACTTTCCCAAGAAAAACCTGTGGCACCAGAGGCTTGGTAATAAAATCGACTGCTCCTACCCCAAGTCCTTTCTGATGATAATAATTACGACTGTAAATTGCAGATATAAAGATTATTGGCAAATGTTCTTTTTTAGGGTCTGTGCGCATTATTTCGGCTGTCTTGAAACCATCTATTTCCGGCATTTGTACATCCAACAGCACTAATGCAAACTCATGTTGATCGGCTTTTTGCAAGGCCTCTTCGCCCGAAAATGCCCTGATAAATTCAACGTCAAGCGATTCAAGTATCCTCTCAACAACAAGAATGTTGGAGAAATTATCATCGACAACCAGGATTTTTGGTTTTATTTCCATTTCCATTTTATGCTTAAAACCATAGTTTAGTTTTTTATCCCCTGGTCATTGGGTATAATACCTGAAACCAACTATTGTATATTTGTAAACTACCTGTTAAGGTTTAATATTTCTATTCAGATTTTAAGTTACGGAAAATTCTGAATAAGGTTGTGTTTGCAAAAAAGGTAATGGTTTGGGGATTTAGGTTCGGGCTTAAATAACATATTCCACTTCTTTAAAGCCAAAAAGCGAAATAGTACCATCGGCTAATTCAATTTGCAATTTGCCATAAACAGATACCCCAACAATTTTTCCGCTAAATTTTATACCGGATGAAGTAAATTCATGAATCTCGTTATAGCGAAAAAGATTAATCAGGTACGAATCGTTTATCCCATCGTATTTCTTATCTATAAGCTCTTTATAGCGAATATCTAAACATTCCAATAATTTATTCAGCTCATCGACGATAACAAATTCAGTATTTGTTAAAGCTTTAAGCGATACCGGATTGTTAGCTTCTTTACTGAAATATTCCTGATTAACATTCAGTCCAATGCCTACAATCGATTCTGATAAATAACTGCCCATGACTGAATTTTCTATTAAGATTCCGGCAATTTTTCGATTATTACAATAAATATCGTTGGGCCATTTAATAGAAAAATCTTTAGTCAGGGGTTTCAGGTAATCGATTATTCCAAGCGAAATAGCTTTCGATAATATAAATTGATGATCGGCCCTTAGTTTATCGGGAAAAAGAAGAATACTAAAGGTGAGGTTTTTTCCTACCTGACTTTCCCATTTATTTCCTTCTTGACCTTTTCCTTCAGTTTGTTCTTGCGCAAGGATTACTGTACCCGAAATAGGCTTTTTGTCCACGCTTAACTGATTAGCATAGCTATTGGTTGAATTTATTTTATCTAACGAAATTATTGAGCTACCTATAATCATATTTTTCATTTGTTGCAATAATACCTATTTTTTCTATTATGCATGTATGATAAATTTCCTGTTCTGAAAAAAATTGAGATTTCTATTTATTTTGCACGAAGAGATGGAGGATTTGTTGAATATTATCTGTCGTTTTGACCGATCATATTTAATGGCATAATAAATGATTTCGACCGCACTCTGACAAAATTTTGTGAAAAGGTAAGATTTAAGGACTTATCAGTGTAAAATGAATTATCTTTGCAGCCAAATAGGTTAAAATGAATATTATAACAGAAGAAACAAAAAAACTGGTACAAACAACCATCAATGCTTTGCACGCAAAAAAGGGCTTAGGGGTAATGAGTATAAAACTCGTTAAACTTCCAAATCCAATATGCGAATATTTTATTATTTGCCATGGCGACTCAAAACCTCAGGTTCAGGCTTTGGCTGAATCAGTTATCGAAAAAGTGAAAGAAAAGCTAAAGATAAATGTCTGGCATAAAGAAGGATTTGAAAATGCACAATGGATTTTATTAGATTATGCAAATGTGGTAGTTCATGTTTTTCAAAAGGAATGGAGAGACTTTTATAAACTTGAAGATTTATGGGCCGATGCTGAAATTGAAACATATTCAGACATCACACAATAATAATAATAAGTAATAGTAATTTTGAATAAGAAATACAAAAATGGCAGAAGATAATATTGATAAGTCAAAAAATAAAGAGAAGTCAAAAGAGAAGTCAAAAGAAAAGCCAAAGGATAAAGAAAAGGCGGAAAATAATCAGAATAAAAAAACCGATTTTTTTGGCAAACCTGTTAATGATAATAAATCAGGCAAACAAAAATTTAATATCTATTGGGTTTATGGCTTGATTGCTTTACTTATTTTTTCTTTTCAGTTTCTGGATTTTGGAAGTAAACCGAAAGAAACCAATTGGGGGCAAATTAAAAATGTAATGCTTCTCAATAACGACGTAGAAAAAATAATAATTGTTAACGGAAAAAAAGCCGAAATTTACATTAAAAAAGACCGCTTACAATCTGGAAGATACCAAGAGCTTTACGATGGAACCAACCCAATTGGCTCTTTTGGTCCGCATTTCGTTATGACAGTGGTTTCTGTTGAGTCCTTTGAGCGGAGACTTGAAGATTTGCAAAAAGATTTGCCCGATGAAAAAAAGATATATCCTGGTGCCGAAGACCGTGTAGATTATATTTCAGAAACCCTGAGTTGGTTATTACCAATTATTATATTGGTAGCAATATGGCTGTTCCTTTTTCGCCGTATGAGTGGTGGTTCAGGAGGCGGACCTGCCGGTATTTTTAATGTTGGAAAAAGCAAGGCACAGTTGTTCGACAAAGAATCGGATATAAAAATTGATTTTTCGGCTGTTGCCGGGCTTGAAGAAGCAAAGACTGAGATTAAAGAAATTGTTGATTTTCTGAAAAATCCGAAAAAGTACACCGATTTAGGAGGTAAAATACCGAAAGGGGCATTACTTATTGGCCCTCCAGGAACAGGAAAAACCTTACTTGCAAAAGCTGTTGCCGGCGAAGCTCATGTGCCGTTTTTCTCAATGTCAGGCTCCGATTTTGTTGAAATGTTTGTAGGTGTTGGTGCCTCGCGGGTACGCGATTTATTTAAGCAGGCAAAAGAAAAAGCTCCATGTATTATTTTTATCGATGAAATTGATGCCATTGGCAGGGCACGTGGAAAAAACCCAAACATGGGAGCAAACGACGAACGCGAAAATACACTCAACCAATTGCTTACCGAAATGGACGGCTTTGGGACAAACGTTGGTGTAATTATTCTGGCTGCCACTAACCGTGCCGATATTCTCGACCGTGCATTGTTACGCGCCGGAAGATTCGACCGCCAAATTCATGTTGAATTACCTGATTTACATGAAAGGGCCGAAATTTTTAAAGTCCATCTTGAACCAATAAAATACGATAAGGATCAATTAGATATCGATTTCGTTGCCAAACAAACACCAGGGTTTTCAGGTGCTGATATTGCTAATGTTTGTAACGAATCGGCACTTATTGCAGCAAGGAAAGAGAAAAAACTTGTCGAGAAACAAGATTTTCTTGATGCCGTAGACAGGATTATCGGTGGCCTGGAAAAGAAAAATAAAATTATTACCGTTCAGGAA
>JAYENH010000313.1:0-3505 GCA_034721995.1 Bacteroidota bacterium | reverse complement strand
TGTCGAACTGTGATGAATCATTCAGTGCCTTAGGATTTACAATATCATCCTCGAAAAAAGAAATATCTAACTGATTTTTCACGGCATTTTGTTTTGCAATTTTAAGCACCTCGGGGAAAATATCGGCAGCAAACACTTGTGCGCCCGTAATAATCTTTGCGAGACTTATGGCAATACACCCACTTCCTGTTCCAATATCAAGGATTTTTGGTTTTGGTTTCCGGTTGCTTTCAATTATCCAACGCACCAGCTCCTCGGTTTCGGGGCGGGGAATCAAAACTACAGGGTTTACATCGAACTTCAAACCATAAAACTCGCTGTAACCAATAAGATATTGAATTGGTTTGTGGTTTTTTAATCCTGAAATTAGTTCAATAATTCTATTATAATCATCAACATAAATTTGCTTTGATTTATTCATATACAAGTCGATAGCCGAAAAACCATACAGATGATCAAAAATAATATTTGTAAAACTCCGAATTTCTGTTGCGTGGTAGCTTGTTTGTAATTCCTTTTTTAGTAGATTTATGCAATCCTGTAATGTGTGTACGGGTGTGTTCATTAAACAAAGATAATAAGATGCACGAAACTTTTATGCAACGCTGCCTCGAATTGGCCAGAATGGGAATAGGCAACACATCGCCAAATCCTATGGTAGGCTGCGTTATTGTTCATAATAAAAAAATAATTGGCGAAGGCTTCCATAAAAAGTGCGGCGGCCCTCATGCCGAGGTCAATGCGATAGCTTCTGTAAAAAATCAGGAATTATTGAAGCAATCTACTTTATATGTAAACCTCGAACCCTGTGCACATTATGGCCGCACACCCCCTTGTTCAAAATTGATTATTGATAAAAATATCCCGCAAGTGGTGGTTGGTTGCCGCGATTCGTTTTCCGAAGTATCGGGCAAAGGAATTGAGATAATGCGCTCGGCAGGTTGTGAAGTAATAACCGGGGTTTTAGAACAGGAAAGCCGCAATTTAAATAAACGATTTTTTACTTTTCACGAAAAAAAACGACCATATATTATTTTGAAATGGGCACAAACCTTAGACGGCTTTATTGATTATAACGATGATAATCAGAATATAAAAAACAAATGGATAACCAACGATATTTCGCGCTCGCTGGTTCACAAGTGGCGCACCGAAGAGGATGCCATTTTGGTTGGACGGATTACAGCAAAAAAAGATAACCCAATGCTTAATGTGCGCGAATGGTCGGGAAAAGCTCCTTTACGAGTTGTGCTTGATCAGAATTTGCAACTACCCGATAGTTTACATTTATTCGATAACCGGCAAAGCACTTTGGTTTTCAACGGGAAAATGGAATCAACTGAAAATAAAATTGAATATGTAAAACTTGATTTTAGCAAAAATATCGAGCAACAAATGCTTGATCATCTATACAAAAGGGAAATACAATCGGTAATAATTGAAGGGGGCGAAATGGTTTTAACTTCGTTTATAGAGAAAAACCTATGGGACGAAATCAGGCTTTTTATTGGTAACAAAATGTTTTACAGTGGCGTAAAAGCTCCTAAGTTTAATGCAAAAATTGTATCGGAGGAGAACCTTGAGGAAACTCGTTTGTTTATTTATAAGAATCAACAATAATTAAAAATGGAATTGCTGTTCACACAAATTGATATTTATAGCTGGTTCTCAATAGAAGGTCATTGGGCTTACATAATCAGGAGCCTTACTGTTATCATTATAGCATTCCCTTTAGTTGTAATCCTTTTCGAGAACCGAAACCCCATAAAAACAATTGCATGGATTATCGTGCTTATCCTTTTGCCAATTGTTGGCATTATCCTGTATTTTTATTTTGGTCGAAATTACAGGAAAGAAAAAATATTCACCAAAAAAGAAATTGCCGATACCGAAAGTAGCCGTAAGTTAATCGCTCCTTTCGGAATTGATATTGAGGAAGTTCAAAAGATTTGCAGCAAAAAAGTTATAAGCAAGCTGAAACTAATGAAACTGCTTTTGAAGAACAGCCGTGCACAACTTACTATTGCAAATAGAGTTAAGGTATTAAATAGTGGTAAAGAGACTTTCGATTCGATAATAGAAGAATTACACAGTGCAAAAAATCATATTCATTTAGAGTATTATATTATTGAAGATGATGAAATTGGAAACAACATAAAAAACATACTGATTGATAAGGCAGGACAGGGAGTAAAAATCCGTTTGATTTACGACGATGTTGGCAGTTGGAGCCTAAGCGACGGTTTTGTTGATGATTTACGAAATGCTGGTGTCGAGGTTTATAGTTTTATGTCGGTGAAGACTTACCGTTTTGCCAACAAAATAAATTATAGGAACCACCGTAAAATACTTATTGTCGATGGGAAAATCGGGTTTATGGGAGGTGTAAACATTGCCGATCGCTACCTTAAAGGCCACGATGGCAAAGGTTTTTGGCGCGACACACATTTACGTATCGAAGGAGATGCTGTTAAAAACATGCAAATTATTTTCCTGATGGACTGGTATTTTATGAGCAGCAAAATAATTGACAACATCAACTGTTTCCCTCCTCATCAGGTAGATGAAAAACATCTTTTACAAATTACTACCAGTGGCCCCGATTCCGACTGGGCGAATATTATGCAGACTTTCTTTTCTGCTATTGCCACAGCTGTTGATTATGTATACATATCCACTCCATATTTTCTTCCTAACGAAAGCATTTTAACGGCTATTCGTACAGCATCGCTTTCAGGGGTTGACGTGAAAATTATACTCCCCAAAAAAAACGATTCTTTCCTTACCAATTATAGTTCGCGCTCGTATATCGAAAACCTGCTTGAAGCCGGTGTTGGGATTTACTTTTACAAGAAGGGGTTTACACACAGTAAGTTATTGATGGTTGATGATGTGTTTGCCACAGTAGGCTCTACTAATATGGATATTCGTAGTTTCGATCAAAACTTTGAAGTGAATGCACTTATTTACGACGAAGAAATTACATCTGAAATAAAAAAGGCTTTTATCGAAGATCTCGGCTACAGCGAAAAAGTAGAATTAGAAACTTATAAAAACCGGAAATTAGTTCAGAAATTCTTCGAGTCAATAGCAAGGCTTTTTAGTCCTTTGCTTTAGTATTATGTTGTAATTTTGCAAGATTAAAGAAATAGTATCCTGAAAAATTCAGGAGACAAATATAATTATGGATATGAAAGAATTTAATACATCAGGCCCAAATATTCAGGAACAACATTATACAATATTCCGTAAAGACTTAATTGACAAAGGTGTCAGGCTTGTTGAAAAAAGTAAATATTTTACAATTTGGGCACCACGGCAAACAGGAAAAAGCACTTATTTCAGACAACTTGCCAACGAATTAGAAACGAGAAACTATAAAGTAACTCATGTCAATCTTGAAAATTACCAAACTTCAACTGTAATAAGTTTATTCGACTACCTTTTACGTGAAATTAAAGAAAATTGGAATATTAAATTTAAGTGCAAAACATTTGAAAATCTA
>JAYENH010000312.1:0-3505 GCA_034721995.1 Bacteroidota bacterium | reverse complement strand
CACGAACTTGGAGCCATTGCACCGGAAGGCCGCAGTTGACAACTCATCCGATGACTTCAAGTTATCGGATGTGTTTTACCTTACCTTATAACCACAAACTTCCTGACCCAAACATCGCTTTTGCCTGTGGCACGGAGAAAGTAGTTGCCGGGCGATAAACCGGAAACATCAATTGTTCCCTGCTTTTTATTGATGGTGGTTTTTTGCAGCAGTTGGCCGGACTGGTTGTAGATTTCGATCCCCGCTATCGGGATTATTTCGGAGGGTGCTGAAATGGTGATATTGTCTTTTGCAGGATTTGGGTAAAGTTCTGTTTCTTTATTTTTTAAAATTGTTGAACCGAGGTATCCTGCATCAACTTTTGAAACACCATAATGGCTTGAAAAATACATGTTGCCCTGCTGGTCTTCTACAATATCGGTGATGTCATCGGCAATAAGTCCATCCGATTTGTAATAGCTGACAAACGAGTTTCCATTTAGCTGACTGATCCCATTTTTTGTAGCCACCCAAATGCTATCGTTGTCTGATTGGTATAGGGCGTTTACATAATTATCAGCCAGTCCTGATGTAGTTTTATAAATTTCCCAATTTTGCCAGTCGTAGCAGCCAAGACCTTCTGTTGTGCCTACCCAAAGCCGGCCAAGGTGATCCAAAAGCATCGATGTTACCTGATTGCTCATCTGTTCAATAGCCGGCATGGAAAGGGAGGAAAAGGATGTTCCGTCATGAATATTGATCCCATCCCATGTTCCAATTACAAGGTCACCATTGGCATTTCGCACCAGTGCACTGATGCGATTGTGAAGTAAACCATCGGATGTGGTAAAAATCGAGTGTTGGGTAATGGAATCCGCTATCATTCCAATTTTGTCAAGGCCATTGTGGGTGGCAAGCCAAATTGTGCCGGGTGTGTCAGCTAATGTCTGATAAAAGGGAGTTTGACCATAGAGCCAAGAAGCAGAATATCCAGACCATATTGTATCAGAATGATGAAAAAGGATATATGATGGTCCCCAATCAGGTCCAAACCATAACTTATTATCCATACCCATGTTAACTGACTTGATGCGTGCGCCTGAAAATTTGTAATAATAATTGGACCAATCGTTGCCGTCAAAGCTAAGAACACCGCAATCTGTTCCGAACCAAACAGCACCATTATTTGAACATTCCATGGCGTTTACCCAGTTGTTCGACATTCCATCTAATGTATTGATGTAAGTCCATTGTTGTCCGTTGTATTGGTTAATGCCCATATCCCATGTGCAAAACCATGTTTTGTTTTCGATATCGCAACAAATTTTGGTAACGTAAACTGAATTCAGGCCGGATGCTAAATCGTATTGTGTCCAGTTAACCCCATTGTAATAGGACAATCCCATGTTAAAGGTGCCACACCAAACGCCCCCAGAATTATCGCTCGCTAAACTTCTTATGTCAACTCCTGAATAAGCAAATATTTGTAGGCTATTGAATAATGTCCAATTTGCACCATCAAATTTTGCAATGCCATAACTGGTTGCAAACCACATATTTTCATATACATCCTGGGTAATGCATTTAACGGTCCCACCTCCATAATTGCCTGGGTCGATATATGTGCAAGTGTCTCCATCATAAACTGAAACACCATCCACATGGCCAATCCATAGTTGCTGTTGTGAGTCGACAAAAACACTATAAATTTGGTCGTTTTGCAATCCTATGGTCGTGCTTGATAAAAATACATAGCTTGTATCTGAAAATTTCGCTACTCCACTCGAAGTAGTAGTAAAGTAGGCATTGCCACTCGAATCGGCACAACATTTAGGATAATAACTACCTGCCGGGTATTCGGGATATGAAAAGCCAGTCCAGTTCGTACCATCAAATTTGAGTACTTCAACCTGACCTAAGGTTGTCCATCCGCTCATCCAAACATTTCCTTCATAATCTAATGTCGAACATTCTGCATAAGTTTGTAAAGGGCTGTTGTTTGGGGTAAAGTATTCCCACGTTTGCCCGTCGTATTTTGCAAGACCTTCCTTTGAATGTATCCAGATTGTGCCGGAGCTGTCTTGCATCACATTCGTTATTTTATTGCACAAAAGGCCGCTGTTACCTGTCGTAATTGAAGTAATGTCCTCAAATACAAGTTGGGAAAAAGCAACATTTGTCGTTATTATAATCAAAAGGATCAAAAAAATTCTCATGCTTATAGATTTTGTTTTGTAATAAATTGAATATGAGTCCAAGATAATCATTTTATTTATAGATATGCATTAGCCTGGACTCATTTTATTTGATATTATACCGATTACTATTTGACTGCGCCTTTAGTTCGTTTCCCTCCTAAAGCCCCTTCAAATATGTACCAGCATTTACCATTGTAAATATTAAAAGGCTTTCAGCGCATTTATATACACAAATGGTATTAGTTGTCGATACATTTTATTCCAAACCAACCGTCATCAGGGACTGGTGGGGTATTTGGAACAATTATGTATCCTACTTCTGCTTCAGTTGAGGCACAAGTATTACATTCTTCAACGTCCTTAACGTCTGAAGTGCCCCAGGTAAAGCTTGCTGAAGTTCCAGTGCAATTTAATGTACTTACTATAAAACCAGTAATCGCCGTTGTTCCAACAAGTGCAGTCCAGGACCCCTGCGAAAGGGCATTAACAGTTTGATCAGTAGTTTGTGAACCTCCATTTGTGTAGGAAATTCTTACATTATATTGAGTGTTAACTTCATTGGTCCATTTAAGAGTAGGAGTTTGGGAATTAGCAAGAAACCCAAATAAAATAAATATCGCTAATAAAAATATTGATTTTGTTTTCATAATATTCAATTTTAAGTTTTATATGTAATAAATTTGAAGGTCGGCTTAAAAATAAATTATCAATACGAATCAAGGGTTGGAAATGGTGTCTGATTTTAATGTTTTACAAAGATGCAATTTTATTAATGAAGACGTATAATTTCTCAACTCTTTGATTTTCAAACATAGTTGAAATTTAACCCTTGATTGCATTATTGATTTATTGCTGCCCTGAAACAACCGACGCTATGCAGAACAGCAGAATTAAATGAATTTATTCCGGCCTGTTTTAAAGATTGATTTATTGGTGTTATAAAGTAAGATGGGATTAAATTCGGAAGTCCAATTACATGAAATAAAAATGTATGAAACATCAACAAAAAGCTGTTTTTGAATATAAAATGATTTTTTATTTGGGCAAAATAACCAGCAAAAGTATAGTAGTAATAATGGAATATACTCTCTTTCTCTCTCTCTACAACCACAGGGCTTTGGGCAGTTCATAATGGCTAAGGTTAAAAATGTTTATTTCTTTCGACGCTCTTTATACGGTCAAAGATAAAAAAAGTTTGGTGATTTGAGTTAAAGAAATGTGAAAATATTGTATAGTTTTTTTGAATTATTTTAATGATGTACATTTATTATTACACAATTGACCGAATAAATTATTGAGATTCTTCGCTTTGCTCAGAATGAAGTCAA
>JAYENH010000311.1:0-3506 GCA_034721995.1 Bacteroidota bacterium | reverse complement strand
AACGAATTGGCATTAATTGGCATCCCAAAGTGTCGGTGTGGCTTCGAGCCACGCCGACACTATCAAAATGCCTACCTCCAGGAAATTGATGGAGGGAACACACCTTTGCTTTTACAGGAAATTCAGGAAACCTGGCCGCAGGAAGCCTGGGATTTGCGCAACGACCTAATGGCTCTGGCTCCTTATGTTTCAGAGGAAGCCTTGCTCGAAGCAGCATTTTCAGATGTACTACCCGATGCCATGCTGTTCGAAGTATGCATGGCTAATCCGGATGCCACAAAAAGTGAAGAATTTTTACGAATTTTGCACGAGGACATTCCCAATCCATTACCTATTTATATGATAAATCTAATCCGTGAAAATTGGGATTTGGAGACTGCACGGACAATTCTTGAACGCGATATGGCTGCTGCTTCGTCAAAAATGGATTATAACATGAACATGTTGTTAACAAATGAAAAGTTAAAAGCAGAGATAGATGTTCATCAAATCCGTAATTATCACAGTCAAAGGGATAATCTAAGCGACAGGTTTAGTATAGCTGACAGCTATATTGAAGAGGCCAAGTTTGATTCATCTGTTATGGTCCTGGATAACATTATATTGGATTTTGACTTGGATGATACTGAATTAAATGAATATGATAATTTTTACCTTTATCATGATTTGCTTCAGTCTTTGAATGACAGCAACCTTACAATTTTCGATTTAGACACAGTTGAGATTGCTTTATTGGAAAATATAGCCAATGATAATGCAGGGCCATCAGCTATAAAGTCACGGAATATACTTTGCTTTGCTTATAACATGTGCGAAGAATACCCAGGAAATCCTTCGGATACTTCACAACACAAATCAGTATCTGTTTCTGGCTCACCTCAAAAAATCATTAATGAAGCATATACTACATTGGAGGTATCCCCCAACCCTGCCACAAACTATGCAGAGTTTAGTTGGGAAATATTAAATATTAAGAGCAAAGCTGTACTCGAAATATTTGATGTTTCAGGCAAATTAACTGCATCGCATAATATCAGTTCGGTTAAAGGAAAGTGGGCTTGGGATACACGTGATATTATTCCAGGTATTTATTTGTATTCACTTAGGGTGAAAGATACCCAATTTACAAAAGGAAAAATTTCAGTTATAGATTAAGTTCATATGCTTGTTTAAATTTGTATAATAATTAAATACCCCTGCCAAAACTGGCAGGGGTTAAAGAAAAGAAATATGAAAACTTTACAAAAATGCTATATGATAATACTTCTATTGCATTTTAGCTGTACGATTATATACGGTCAGCCATTTTCATTGGACAATACATTCGAGTCATCTTATGTGTTTAGAGACTATTACGATAATAACGAAGCCGGTGGCATTATTTCAGTTATAGAATTAGATGATGGTTCATTACGTATTGGGGGTGGGTTTCAGGATCCATTTGATATATATAATATAGGTTTGAATATTAAACTGCATTCTAATGGGATGTTTGACCCGAGCTATGGTATTTTCGGTGGTGGTGTTGGTCTCAGTATTTACTATCGGCACCCATATATATATTATCTAAATTGGGGTACTCTTGGAAGATGTGATTATCAAACAGGAATTATTGACACGGTTTTCTATAATAACAAATATATAAGTAATTATGGAGGCCACTTTAATGATCTTTATATTTTAGATAATGGTGATCTTTTAATAGGTGGCGGGAATGTATATCATGCCGGGCTGCCAGATGTGAGATATACCTGGATTTCCAGGATAAAAGAAAATGGCTTTTTCGACACCTCCTTTCACCATGATGCCAATAACCATGTTAAGTTCTTTCTTAAATATGATGAAAACAGGATCATGATTGCTGGTAATTTTACCATGTATGATTCGATTCCGATAAACCAGATTGCGCGTATTTATAATGATGGTAGCCTTGATACATCATTTCACAGCATCCTATCGAATTGGCCAAAACCTCTTTATATCCAGGATGATGGTAAAGTTATAGTAGGAGGGGTAGTGAATATTCAAAACTATGATTCATTGTTAGCACTGGTGCGATTAAATCCGGATGGAAGCCTGGATTCTTCTTTTAATAATTTCAATAACGTACAAAGCAAATTTGGATTAGTTCAGGTTGTTACACAAGCAGAAGAATATTATCATTCATACACCCTTGTACAAACGACAAACAATAAATATATTGTTGGTGGAAATTTTGCAAACTACCAGGGATATGAGCGGCACCATATTGTTCTAACTGATTTAGATGGTTTTATCGATACAACAATTTTTACCGGTTCTGGAATTGATACTTGTTTAGGAATGCTATCTTCCTGGGGATATACACAGGTAAACACTATCGTCCCAGCCCAAAACGACAAATACTATGTGGCAGGTAAGTTTTCAGGTTTCAATGGCCAAATGGTAGAACCCATTATTCGCTTAAACCCACATGATCATGTGGGTGTTGAGGAGCAGGAAGAAGAAGAGGGTTTGTTGATTTATCCCAACCCGGCAAAAGAAACCCTTTTGCTAAATGCTGGCAGCTTTATCACGGAGGTTGAGGTTTTCAGCCTTTCTGGTCGTTTGGTCAAAGTAGTTCCAATTAACAGCACAAGGAAGAGCATTGATGTGTCCGAGTTTCCTTCAGGCAATTACATCCTCCGGGCAATCAGCCGGGATGAGGTTTGGGTAAAAAAGTTTGTGATAATAAGATAGAAACCATGAACATAAACATTTGCATAAATTATTTCGACAATAAGATGAAACCATCGCAGGCCATTGCCTACGAACCTTTAGGCTTCGCTTCGGTTAAAGCCCAAAGTATTCTGTGTTTTGCCTATGATATGTGTGAGTCGTATTATGGCCATGTATCGGAGCCACAACCTAAATCACACCATTTTCAGGCACAAGACCCACGCAAATTTTTAAACGATTATTACAACAAGCTTACTGTTTCACCAAACCCGGTTGGCGATTACGCCATTTTTACATGGGAATTGCCTTTATTTGAAGGAGAAGCAACACTTCGGGTAGCTGATATAAATGGAGTTATTGTACAACAGGTTAAGATTAACCAGAAACAAGGACAATGGCTCTGGGATACTCGAAATGTGAAAAATGGAACTTATATTTATGAAATTGTCTTTAATGGCAACCAGCTTGCCAGTGGTAAAATTGTGATTCAAAAATAAATGATGAAATTAAATGGAGTGTACAATTATTTTGTGCACTCCTAACTATTTAATATTTTAGTAATAAATTTGATTATGAAAACCATACTTTTTACTTTGGTAATTTGTCTCGTAGCTTTGAATGTATATACTCAGCCATTAAGCCTTGACCAAAATTTCAACCTCAACTTCAATTTTTATAGTGGATATACTTCAAATGGAAGTCTATCCTCTATGCTGAAATTGGATAATGGTGATTTAATCGTATCAGGTAGCTTTGATTTTATGATAATTAACAAAACTTATGGCGATATGGTACGCCTTTCTCAAAAT
>JAYENH010000310.1:0-3507 GCA_034721995.1 Bacteroidota bacterium | reverse complement strand
CATTTGAATTGAAAATTTTATTCACACACCTAAATAGGTGAAAATTTTCAAGACCTGCAAGCAATTGCAGGTCTTATTTATCAAATAGTTACACACATTTTTAAACAAATTGTTGCGGAAGTAAGGTAACCAGTATTTTGAAAGTAGAATTTAATTAATAACTTTACCCGAAAATATTGTGGAAATCACAAAAAGTTTACACCTTATTTTTACTCATTTTCTGACCTACGAATGGGGAGTACATTAGAGGAAGTAAAATAATTAATTAGATTAAATAAAACACATTAAAAAAGGAGAAAAAATGTTAAACTCGATGATTAATCCCGATTTATCGGGGAAAAAAACAAAATTAGTTTTTGGATTTATGCTGATAATGTTATTGGCATTGAGCACAGGTTTGATGGCACAAAACAACTGCCTTGATTTTGATGGGACGGATGATTATGTTTCTATTGATGATGATAACTCTTTGGACTTATCATCTATGACCATAGAGTTTTGGATTTATTTGAATTCCTCATCTGGCATGGAGGTTTTATCAAAGTCTGTGGCTGACAATGATGAAAACTTCAGAATATACATCGATCAATCAAACAGCAGCGAAATCTATTTTGATTATGGTAATAAATACTGCCAAACACATTCACTAGCTATTACAACCTCAGCATGGTATCATATGGCATTTTCTGTCACTGCCGGGTCTGTTGGAACAATTTATGTAAATGGAATTGAAGCTTCTTCCTATTCAACAAGAGAGACTGCCGAAACAGTAATACCTACTAATAATCATGCTATGGAAATTGGAGGTTCAACGTTTGCCAATAGATATCTTAATGGTAAAATGGATGAAGTCCGCATTTGGAATGATATCCGTACAGAAGATGAAATTCGCCAAAACATGTATCGCGAATTACCAACTCCTTCAGGCGAAGCAAATCTTGTAGCCTATTATAAACTGAATTCCACTAGCGGCACTACTGCCACCGATTCAAAAGGCAGCAATGATGGGACACTAACCAATATGTCGGGCAACGAATGGCAAACTTCACCCGCCATGTTTGGACCTAAAAATGCTTTGGATTTTGACGGGTCGGATGATTATGTTAGCATAAGCAACTTATATGTAAGCGGTTCAGCATTTACTGTGGAAACCTGGGTATATTTTGATTCATTTAATGGTGCAGCAGATTATAATATTACAAATCTCTTCAGGGGAGGAGGTGAGAATATTGTATTGAGAATCGGGGATGATGGTATGGATAACAACATGCCACAGTTTGTTGTAACAGTTAGCGGACAACAAAAATTAAATGCAAATGCCCGGTTAAGTATGGGTACTTGGTATCATATAGCAGGTGTATATGATGGCTCTGAATTGAAATTATATATTAATGGCAAACTTGATAAATCCCAGTCACAGAGCGGAACCCTGACTACAACCACAGAAGAATTCAGATTGGGAGGCGATAATGGCAGCAGACTTCTTGATGGCTTGATGGAAGAGGTTCGTATCTGGAGCGATGCAAGAACCGCTTCCGAAATCCGTGAAAACATGTGCAAAAATCTGACAGGAAATGAAGATGACTTATTCGCTTACTACAGTTGTGATAATACTTCAGGAACTACTTTACAGGATTTCTCAGGAAATGAGTTTGATGGAAGTATGAACAATATGGACAATTCCGATTGGGTAGCCTCTTCCGCTTTCAACACCTGGCTAAACACATCCTCATCAGACTGGTCAACCACTACAAATTGGAGTCATGGCAGTTTGCCCGGTTCAACAAGTAATATTGGTATTTATTCCTATTCCGGTGGTACCAATGCAACGCTGAGTGGTTCTCCAACAGTACATGATATGGTGCTTGGCAGTTCATCAACCTTGACATTGTCTTCAGGTATCACCGTAAATGGAAACCTTATTCTGGAAAATGATGTTGATTTGAATGGCCAAACTGTAACCCTGGGCAGTTCGGCATATTTAATTGAAAATTCAGGGCACTTTTCCGGTAATACAGGTTCGATAACAACAACAAGAGATCTTTCCAACATTGATGAAGATGTGGCTGGTTTGGGTGCAGAAATCACTACATCAGCCGATATGGGTTACACAATTATAAGCCGTACACACACGGCAGACACAGATCCGGTAACGATTAAAAGAAGATTCACAATAACCCCCACTACCAATACCGGATTGAATGCTACTCTTGTATTCCATTATTATCCTGGCGAACTTAATGGATTGGATGAGTCCACACTATACCTTCTAAAATCTATTGATGGTGGAAGTAACTGGACCAACGAAGGAGGAACCGTTGACAATAACGCAAATACAATCACAAAAGTTGGAATTGGATCCTTTTCAGACTGGACAGCCGGTGGGGATGCATCACCAATATTAGAAACCAGTAACCCAAGCCAAAACTATTTTTCAGGAACTACTGCAATAACCATCGCATCGGCAACAACGGTAACATATTCGGGAAGTATTACTGCAGCTACTGTATCCATATCAACTGTGGTTGAGGGAGATGTGTTATCGGTCAGTGGTTTGCCCGGAGGATTATCTTCGTCCTGGGATAATGACACCAAAATTCTCACGATTACAGGTACAGGAACTGCAACCAATTATCGAGATGCCTTACGATTGGTTAAATTTGAATCCACCTCCACAACATCAGGAACCCGTACCATTGATTTTAACCTGGGTGATGGGATAGGACTTACCTTAGACGGACAAAAGCACTTTTATGAAGTAATTGGCGATGGTGTATCAAGCATTACATGGACAAATGCCCGAGCAGCTGCTTTGGCAAGAACATATTCCGGAGCATCGGGTTATTTAGCAACCATCATGTCAGAAGAGGAAAATTCTTACTTGAAAGATAAAGTAACACAAGACACCTGGTTAGGTGGCAGCGATGTAGCCGCAGAAGATGTCTGGAAATGGATGGACGGACCGGAAGCAGGTATACAATTCTGGTCAGGAGGTTCCGGTGGGCATACTGTTAATGGTAATTATTGTCATTGGTATACTGGTGAGCCAAATAACGCTGGCAATGAAGATTATCTGCACATGCGTGGTAGTGACCTGCCAGCACAATGGGGATATTGGAATGACTATGTCAATAACAATGCTGGAGCTAAATACTACATCACAGAATACGGAGGTGATGGCACCATCTTCACCACCATGGACGATGCCACCATTGAAGTAAAAACAGATTTAACCTGGGATGGATCTGCAGGTACAGACTGGAATACTGCCGCAAACTGGAATTATGATGTCGTACCAACGCTATATTGCAATATTACAATACCCGATGTTGCGAATGCCCCAACTATTGCTTCCGGATCAAGTGGAGATTGTAATAACATTACTATCAATTCCGGAGCAACACTCACACTAGAATCAGGCGGTTCTCTTATTACAGCCGGAAGCATTACCAATAACGGAACATTTAATGCGGAACGAAGCATATCAGATGGCCAATGGCATTTAAT
>JAYENH010000309.1:0-3510 GCA_034721995.1 Bacteroidota bacterium | reverse complement strand
AGGTTATGGCATGAGTTTTCAGGCACAATATAAAATGAAAATTATGATTGTTCCTGTTGGTTATTCAAATGGATACAGTCGTTCATTAAGTAATAACGGACATGTTATTGTTAATGGTCAAAAAACTACAATTGTAGGCAGCGTAAATATGAATATGATTATTTGTGATATCACAAATATTGATAATGTTAAAATTGGTGACGAAGTTGTTTTAATTGGTAAACAAGATGAAAACGAAATATCATTTTCATCATTTGCCGAAATGAATAACTCTTTAAATTATGAAATTTTAGCTCGTTTACCTGAAAATATTGAGCGTAAATTGGATAAATAAAGAAAGCCCAAACAGGTAACAATTGATAATAATGTAGTTGCTCATATTTTATTCACGAAAATAAAAATTATCGATAAAGATAAAAATGAATACGAAAGTTTGGCTCTTGCACCAATGGCAGTTAAATCAGAATTTCAAAAAATAACATTTATGAAAACTAAAACAATCTTATTTTCATTAATTTTCTCTTTGACAATCTTTTTTTGTTCAAATATAATTGGACAGAGAAATGATTTAGAAAAATTAAACTTGAATGATAATATTAAATCAATTCGTGAATTTTCTTATCAAGCGTTTGAGAAATTTGGTGATATTCAAAAAGGAAAAACAGGATTTTCTTATTACAATATTTATAATAGAATGGGGAATAAAGTTGAAGATAATAGATATAATCCAAACGGAGACCTTGAAAAATTATATATTTATAAATATAATAACAATGGGAATAGAATAGAACAAATTCAATTTTTATCAGATAGTAGTATAATAAGAAAAATTACATATAAGCATGACAAGAAAGGAAACATAATTGAAGATAACAGCTATACAATAGAAGGAAAACTGGATAAGACATATACTTTTAAATATGATGACAAAGGAAATGTTATTGAAGACAATAGTTACACATCAGACAGAATACTTATTAAAACATTTACCTACAAATATGATGAAAATAATTATAAAATAGAAAACAGCAGATTTGCTTCAGATGGAAATCTTGAAAAAAAACATACTTATAAATATAACAGCAAAGGAAATGTAATTGAAAATAACTGTTACACTTATGACGGAAGTTTGTTGCGTAAATATAGCTACAATTATAAATATGATATAAATGACAATTGGATAAAGAAAATTGAATATGAGAATGAAATTCCAAAATATATTATTGAAAGAGAAATCGAGTATTATAAATAACATTGCACACATCGAGTAGACGGCTGACGGTCAAATGACCGCCAGTACGCCTCCCACATTTATCCCCTACCAATAGGTCGGGACTACCGTGCATACGAGCCTTCCCAACAAAAATCGGGAGCGGTTCATTAGATAAAAGATAATTCAAGTTGAACCTCTGGCATTACTTTTCGGACTTTTGAAAGTTGTTGGAGAAATGAAACATAAGCTTTAATCTGTAAACGTTTTATTGTTACCGTAGTTTTCATCATTCGATTTTTTATCGCAGAATATCCGAAAATACAAGGGGAAACTGGTGATGCGCCCTTCCAAAAACTCTGTCCAAACAGCCAACTGGCGGGCAAGATAAAAGCGATGTTCAAAAAGCACAGGAAAATCCCTGCACATGCGCTAATCCGGCTTTTGAACCCTGTTATCGGGGGGATGGTCGAATTACCATAAAGGGATTTGTGCAAAAGGCACATTCGCCAAACTGAGGACTTTCATTTACTGGCAACTTAAAAAATGGGCTAAACACCAGCACGGCAACAAAAACCGATGGTGGATTTACCAACGATACTTTACCAATAATCACTTTACCGACGTAAGAACAGGAAAGGAGACAACCCAATGCCATAGGTTATACCGGATTTCTTATGCTCCAAGACGGTATCACGTGAAGGTTAAAAGCAATGCCAAGCCATTTGTGCCAGAATTTGACAAGTACTTTTTCCAGCGGCAGAAATGGAGAGAAAATTTAGCGAAAGTGTGCAAACAAATTACTACATTTGTTGAAATGGAAACGGAGAAAAATATCAGCCAGGGTTCCCTTCGCCGTCTCGCCGTCGGCAAGATTAAAGTGCCTGAGCCGTATGCCGGGAAACTTGCATAGCCTGTCCCGATTTTTCTTCGGGATACGGTTCTAAGGTGGCGTAAGCTACCCGGTACAAACATAAAGAAACAAACATTAGTTAAAAAATAAAAATATGATTTCGCCATTATTTAGTCCCCTTTTAATACCCTTTATTATTGCTATGTTTTTGGCAATAACAATGGGAGGTAGTGGAACTGCACCTGCATTTTCAGCAGCTTACGGAGCAAATGTGATTAGAAAAGGTTTAATACCTGGACTATTTGGAATAATGGTATTTTTAGGAGCAATAATAGCAGGTAAAGGAACTGCAACCACAATGGGGAAAGGATTATTAAATCCAGAAATAATGTCCTTTACAATTGTTTCAATTATTTTGTTTTCCGTTGCAATTTCTTTACTAATAGCAAATTTGGTTGGAATTCCTCAATCAACAAGTCAAGCGACCGTAATGTCTGTTGTTGCACCTGCGTTATATTTTAACAACCTGAATTCAGATAAATTTTTGTTAGAAATCATACCCACTTGGTTTGTTTTACCAGTAATTTCATTTTTCATTAGCTTATTCATAGGGAAATATATTTATCGGCCTTTGAGAAAAAGAGGATATACTTTGCAAAGAGCACAAAATGAAAATCTAAAACCTGTTTGGAATGGATTATTAGTGTTAATGTCATTGTATGTTGCTTTTTCGATTGGGGCAAATAATGTTGCGAATGCAGCTGGACCAATCGCTACAATGACAGCAAATGAGCTGAATATATCAGGAAATGACAATTATATATTAATTATGATATTATCTACTTTAATTATAGCTCCAAGTTTTGCCATAGGAAGTTCAATATTTGGACATAAAATCGTAAAAAACACAGGAAAGGAAATTGTATTATTTGGGAAATTTGAGGCAGTTATTATTGCATTTGTGTCTTCAAGTTTATTGTTAGTTGCATCATTAACAAAAGGAATTCCATCTTCATTAGTTCAATTAAATGTAGCTGCGATTTTAGGAATTGGAGTGGCAAAATTAGGGGCTAAAAATATTTTCAAAAAAACAGAAGTAAAAAAGTTTTTCTTGATGTGGATAATTGCACCTACAATTGCTTTTTTATTATCATTATTATTAACCTTTTTAGCTGACAAATATGGATACTTATAATAATTACCTTTGGTAACACGTAATATAAAATTTGGGGCAAAAAGTGATAAATATGAACATTTTAAGTATAAATAGCCAGCGTAGTAATCCTGATAGCTATCGGGAGAAAACCTGGAGTTTCAAAATACCCCAAATTTCATATTCCCACCGTTGGCAGTTATTAGAGAAACAACACATTAAATCATAATTATTATAACAAAGAACAATAAACAATTCGTAAAAAGCAGATTAAAAGGAGTATTATTCTCTTTA
>JAYENH010000308.1:0-3512 GCA_034721995.1 Bacteroidota bacterium | reverse complement strand
AAACGCACAAGCAGTAACTATTATGAGTAAATCAAAATTAAAGTAAACGTGGATATTTCAGTTATACTGACCCCCAATATGGGTCATATTGATCTCTCTGATTTTTGGTTCAAAGAATGTAATTGTCTAACAGAAAGTTTCTTTGGTCAGCTTTAAAATTTTTGAAAAAGGAATTAAATCGGAAATCAAAAAATTGGTATTCCAAAAAGTACATGTTAAATCAACTTTATCATATCTGCTTGTATCTCAATTTTTCGTTGTTTGTATAATGCGCCTATTGCTTTTTTAAATGCTTTTTTACTAATACCAAACTGCAAATAAATTTCATTGGGTGGGCTTTTGTCGGTAATTGCCAGAGATCCTTCATTTTTGATTAATGTGTTGTAAACTATTTCTGCGTTTGTATCGTTAAAATTTTCGTAGCCAATTGGGTTAATCGAAATATCAATCTTGTTTTCCTCGCGAATTTTCTTTACAAAGCCCTTCAACTTATCACCTATATTTAGTTCCCTAAAAATCTCGTTCTCAAAAACCAAGCCTTTGTGAATGTTGTTGATTATTACAGAAAAACCCAAATCGGTTTTTTGCATCACCAACAAATCAACCTCCTGGCCTTCCTCAACAGTTAAAACTTCGTTTTGCAAAAACTTATCAATTCTGTTACTGGCAAACAGGCGGTCGGTTGCTTCATCAATACTCAAATAAACCACATACCATCTTCCTTCTTCCATTCTTTGGCGTTGTTCTTTAAATGGAACCATAAGTTCTTTTTCCAGCCCCCAATCTAAAAAAGCCCCAATATCGCTTAGGTCTTTTACCTGCAAAAGGGCAAATTCATCAAGATGTATTTTCGGGGTCAGGTTGGTGGCTATTTTCCTTTCGGCATAATCGCGGTAAACAAAAACGGTAATTTCATCATCAATTTCAAAACTTTCGGGGCAATACTTATTCGGAAGCAGAATGTCTTCGCCTGATTCGTCTCCTAAATATAAGCCAACACTTGTTTCCCTTAAAATTTTCAATGTATTATATTCTCCAATATTTATCATAGTATTAAAATTTTTGCAAAACTACTTTCTTTTTATTTGGTAGCAATAAAATGACAATAGGGAGTACGACAAATTTCTCCTTTTGCCAATTTCTCTACTTTTTTCGTTGATTACAGGTCAGTTGAAATGTAATGTTGGAATATTGGAATGGAGTCGTACGCCTGTGCTATGAATTAGAAATAACCGAAAAGAAAAATTTACTTCCTTTGCCGAGTTTGCTTTCGAACCATAGTTTTCCGTTGTTAAGTTCTACAAGTTGTTTGCATAACTTTAGTCCCATGCCGGTACCTGTTTCGTTATTTGTTCCGGGCAGTGTGTGTTTTTCATCTATGTTGAATAATTTTGGCTGATCGCTTTCTGATATTCCAATACCCGTATCTTCAACACAAATATTAATAATATTGTCATTTTGTTCCAATGCCGAAATAGTAATTTCCCCTTTTTGTGGAGTAAATTTTATGGCATTGGTAAGTAAATTGCGCAATACAGTAGATGTTATGTTTCTGTCAGCAATAATAGAAGTACCGGGTACTATTTTTGATATTACTTCGATACGTTTCGCTTTGCTCTGGAAATCAGAGATTAAAACTATTTCGTCAATTAATTTATTGAGGTCGATAACTTCCGGTTCAACTATCATTTGTCCCGATTGCGCCCTGTGCCATGTTAGCAGATTTTCAATCATAGAATAAGTTAATCCGGCGGTTTCATTTATCTGGCGTACGTATAATTTTTTTTCTTTGTCGGATAAATGATCGAAATTAGACAAAAGCAAATCGGCAAAACCAAGGATACTGTTAAAAGGACTTCTAAGGTCGTGAGAAATAATTGAGAAAAAACGGTCTTTGGTTTTGTTTATCTGGCTTAATTCTCTTTGGGATTCTTTCAGGGTATTTTCAGTTTTCTTTTGATGGCTTATGTCGGTTGAAATATTTGCAATAAAATGCCCGTTGCCTTTTGTGCTTCGGATAATGAAAAAATCCTCAATCGTGAAAATATGCTTACCCCCTCGTGATATGCGTTCCAATTCGCCTGTCCAATACCCACTTTTTAAAAGCTCAGGAAAAATTTCATCGTAAAGCCTTTTTTGCATATTGCCCGGAAATGACAAGCCAATTTTTCTGCCTTCGAGTTTATCTCCCGAACCTTCGTTAATCATTTCGTGCAGGGTTGGGTTTACATAAAATATTTTCTTTTCATGGTCGGCAATACAAAAACCCTGTCCCGATGCCTCGGCAAGTTCTTTAAAAACCAACAATTGTTGTTCGGTTTGTTTAAAGTCTGTTATATCGTGAATAACTCCTAAAATTCCTATAACTTCGCCATCCTCATTTCTGAGTACATCTTTATACAATTTTATATCCCTAATTTCTCCATTCCTTGTTTTATACTTCGATTCATAAATCTGGATTTTTCTTTCCCTGAAAAGTTCCTCATCTTTAGTCTTATATGTGTAAGCCACATCAAATGGCACAACGTCAAAAACAGTATGCCCAATTACTTCATTGTGTGTTTTTCCTACAAATTTTAAAAAAGCAGGGTTGCAGTCGCGGTAAATACCATTGGTGTCTTTATAATATACAGGGTTTGGAATTGTACTTTTCAGTAAAATATTAAATTTATTCTGAACCTCTAATTGTAAATAGGTATTAGCATTTTCGAGTGCTATGGCAATGTAAGCAGCAAGGTTTTGCAAATAATTTACATCAAAATCGCAATATGCATTTGTTCTTAAACTTTGTACCGTAATAACGCCTATTTTATTTTTCCTGAAATTCAGCGGAAGATAAATCATAGACCCAACCATCCCACCGGCACGGGGTTCAGGAGTTTTTTTCAGATACTTTTTAGATTCTTCCAAATAATTATAGATAGTAATTTCCTGTTGCGAATTAAAGCAAAGCGAGGCCAGGTGGTTGCTATTACTTAAATCGTAATTAAAATAAGGGAGGCACTTACCTTTTTCGACAGCGCCATGAAAATCGAGTTGGTTTTTACCTGAATTGTACAGTCCTAAGGCAAAAACATCGGTGTCCATTAACGAACGGAGGTTGTCGTAAACAGTAGTAATAATATCTTTTGAATTAAGTTTGGTCGTAATGTTTTTCCCGATTTCGCTCAACAATTTTACATCATCATACGATTTTTGTATGATTTTATTTTTTTCTGACAAATCACGGTTAGCCCTTCGTTTTATAAAATATATCCTTGCGGTTAAGGAAATAAACAAAAGAACTATTACTAAAGCTGCAATAAGAACATAGAGTAAAAATGATTGTCTGTCGCTCTTTTTGCCTGCAATAATATCCTTTTCTTTTTGCTGTTTCTCAAATTCGTATTGTAATTCAATGCGGGCGCGTTCTTTAATATTTTTTTCATTCCTTATGGAATCGCTCATATTTTTAAACAGCTTATGCATTTGATATGCTTTGTCGAACTCACCCTCAGAAGCATACAGTGCCG
>JAYENH010000307.1:0-3515 GCA_034721995.1 Bacteroidota bacterium | reverse complement strand
TAAACATTTATGCACAAAGGATTTCTCAAACCTTTAACGCAGGAAATAATGCCAGCGTGTATCCCGAAACAAGTTTGGGCAACCAGTTAAAATCAATTGCCCGAATGTTGAATGGTGGTAGCCGTACCAAAATTTTTATGGCTTCGAAGGGAGGCTTCGATAATCATTCCTATATGGTTTCTTCGGGTAACCCAACTGCCGGTGCACATGCTAATTTGCTTTCAGATTTAAACGATTCGGTTAAAGCATTTCAGGACGATTTGGAAGATATGAGCTTAGACTCGAATGTTGTTACAGTTATTTTTTCTGAATTTGGAAGAAAGGTTATTCAAAATGCAAACAATGGCACCGACCACGGAACGCTGAGTTCGATCTTTGTTATTGGCAAAGGTGTCGAGGGTGGCATTATCGGCGACAACCTCGACCTGAGCGATCTTGACACACAGGGTGCCCCAAACCCTTTGGCACTTCAACACGATTATCGACAAGTATATGCAACCCTGATGCAGGACTGGTTTGGGGCCGACGACAGCTCCCTCGGCGATACATTTATTTCATCGGCGTTTTATGCCCAGAAATTACCAATAATAAACACCAACCACCTTGTACCTTCATCTTGTTATTATGTGCCTGTTATCCCGGCAGTATCTGCAAATATCAATATAAAAATAATGTTAGAAGGTTTCTACGATGCAGGCCAGCAAAACATGCACACTAATTTATTGGTTGCCGGTTTAATACCGCTTTCAAACCCATATAATACCGCACCATTTAACTATAATGGTACCGAAACAGTAACATCTTTTCCTGCCAATACTGTAGATTGGGTTTTGATAGAATTACGCCCGGCCTCGGACCTTTCGGAAATAACAACCCGAAAAGCCATGCTGTTGCGCAACGATGGTATTATTATGGACACCGCCGGAAATCCGGGTGTGAGTTTCGATAATGTTCCCGAAACCGATTATCACATTGCCATTCTTCATCGAAACCATCTCGGGGTTTTGAGCAACGAGCATGTGCCATTAAGTGCTTTAAGTTTTATTTTTGATTTCACACAAAACCAAAATAAAGCTTATGGCGAAGAACAATTAAAACTTGTTGGCCCCGATTATGTAATGATAGCCGGCGATCCTGATAACAACCAGGTTATTAACAGCCTCGATCATAATTTACTGAAGACCAACAATGGGGCAAACGCAGTTTATAATAACTCCGACTTAAATGGCGACGGCAATGTCGACAATCAGGATTACGACTTATGGTTTGATAACAGAAGTAAATTAGGACAGCTTAAATAATCTATTATCATGAAAAAAATAATATTAGCAATATCCGTTTTATTAGTTGCAGGTGCATTGCACTTTAGTTTTGGCCAGGCACTTAACATAAATCTAAAAGCTGAGAAAGATTGCAACACAAAAATATTTTCTGCAACAATTCAATTATATATCGACACGGGCAGCAACCTTAAAATAGGAAATTCATCGATTTTGCTTTCGTTTAACGACGATGCCCTGATTTTTAACAGCTATCAGGCCTTGCATTTCAATGGTTCCGACCAGTGTGCAGGAATAGGGATTTCTGCCTGGGATGTACATAAATTCGATGATGTATCGTATCCCGATCAGTTTCATCTTGCACTTTCGCTTGCCGATACAAATTTCAGTTGCCCGGTAATTTCGTATCCCGATACAATTGATGTAGGCATAATTTATTTCGATATCGTACAGCAGGGGGCAAACCCTTTTGTTTATATTGATACCGGTGCTACCTGGTTCAACAGCGATATCCCAAATAATGGATCGGGTATGCTTACAACCGGAAATATTGCCTCGATCGATACTGCTGGCATTTTGCTCTGCGATTGTCCGGGAATGGGCGAGCCATGCGACGATAATAACGTTTTAACTGTTGATGATAAATACGATAATTATTGCAATTGCTTTGGCGAATATCTCGATAGCGATCAGGATGGGATACTTGATGGTATCGACCCTTGTACCGATATTATTTACGAAGCCGAAGAAGCCGATATGGCCAGTGTCGAAATATGGAATAACTATTATCAGTTTACAGGTTCGGGTTTTATTAATTATCTTCACTCAACGGGCGATTCGGTTTGGTTTACCATACTGCCTGCCGATACGGGCACTTACACTCTCGGCTTTCGATATTCGTTGGGCTATGGCAGCCGGCCATTAAAACTTACAATCGACGGAACTGAAATTGTTTCGAGCTTCGATTTTCCATCAACAGGAAGTTGGAGTGCCTGGGATACAATAGTCTATTCATATTATTTTCAGCCCGGATACCACACAGTGTTGCTAACAACAATTGGTTATGAAGGGCCGATGCTCGATCATTTAAAACTTTCGATATGTACGGGCTGCCAAACTTCTGGCATTGTATGCGACGATTCCGATCCATGTACAACCAACGATCTTATTGATGCAAATTGCAATTGCGAAGGTATTTATCTCGATACCGATAACGACGGGGTGTGCAACACGTTTGATATTTGCGAAGGCGGCGACGATTTTCTCGATACCGATTTAGATGGGATTCCCGATTTTTGCGATGCCTGCGATAATAATTTGATTGGCACTTCCTGCAACGACGGCAATCCTTGCACAAGCAACGATACCCTGAACGCTGCTTGCATTTGCGAGGGTGTTTTCAATGGCCCCGATACCGATGGCGATGGGGTATGCGATGCCTTCGACTTATGCCCCGGAGGGGATGACAATTTTGATTTCGATTTAGATGGGATTCCTGATTTTTGCGATACTTGCAACAATTTGCTTTTGGGTTTGCCCTGCGACGACGGAAACCCATGTACCATACTTGATGTTTATGATACAACTTGTATCTGCGTGGGGGTTTATGTCGATACCGACAACGATGGGGTGTGCGATATGCTTGACCAATGCGAAGGTTTTGCCGACAGTCTTGATATTGATGCTGATGGCATACCCGATGCCTGCGATAATTGCAACAATCTTTTTATCGGGCTTACTTGCGACGATGGCGATACATGTACTTATAATGATGTAATAACTGCCGATTGCGAATGTGTAGGGGAATATTTTGATACAGATTATGATGGGGTTTGTGATATTTTCGACCTATGTTTAGGTTTTGCCGATTCTATTGACAACGATGGCGATGCTATCCCCAATGCCTGCGACAATTGTTACGACTTAGTTTATCAGGCCGAAGACATGTATTATTCTTCGAGTGCCATTCCCGGCATAGGGGCTAATGCAACCGGCAGCGGTTACGTTCGGTTTACCAATAATATCGACACAATTATTTTTAATGTAATGGCTGTTGATACAGGTATGGTAAGCATATCCATCAGGTATGCCCAGGCCGATACAGGTAAAACAGGTTTAATAGAAGTTGACGGTCAAACCTTGTTTGAAAATTTCGCCTACCCAAAAGTTTATGACGAATGGGACGTTTGGGACAGGGTGCAATTCAATATTTATTTTAGCGAAGGCCCACACACA
>JAYENH010000306.1:0-3522 GCA_034721995.1 Bacteroidota bacterium | reverse complement strand
AAGGCGACCTACATGCCTGTTTACGGCGTGGAAATGAGAGGAGGAACCGCCAACTGCACAGTGGTAGTTTCCGATTACGAAATCGGATCTCCCATCATACAAAGGAGATATCCCCATTTTCGCTAAGGTTTATCCCTCCATCTAATTTTGCCTGATGATGAAGGAAAGTTGTAAGGATAATAATATCCTCAACACTTTCTTTCATTTCATCTTTTTTCATTAGAAAATCAATGTTATTATCTATGATATGAGTATTGTATTTTCCGGCAATAAAGGATTCTGTTTGGAAAATCCTATCTAAGAAAGCCATGTTGGTACTAATGCCTGTAATTTTGTAAGCATATAGCGATCTGCGCATTCTTGCTATTGCCTCTTCACGGGTATTGCCCCAAACAATAAGTTTCGAAATCATGGGATCGTAATAAATAGGAATTTCATAGCCTTCATACACATATCCATCATGCCTTATGCCCAAACCCAATGGTTCTGAAATATGCTTAATCAACCCGGGGCTTGGCATAAAATTATTATAGGGGTCTTCGGCATAAATTCGTGCTTCAATGGCATGTCCTTTTTGGCTTAAATCTTTCTGTTTTACTGATAAAACTTTTCCGTTGGCTATATTTATTTGCTCTTTTACAAGATCGATACCCACTACACGTTCTGTAACCGGGTGTTCTACCTGCAAACGTGTATTCATTTCTAAGAAATAAAAATTGCCATTATCGTCGGCAAGAAATTCAATAGTACCTGCCCCAACGTAATTTACAGCTTTTGCAGCCATCACTGCCTGCTTGCCCATTTTTTCGCGGAGCGCAGGGGTCAATAAAGGCGAGGGGGTTTCTTCAATTACTTTCTGATGGCGGCGTTGCACCGAACATTCGCGCTCGAAAAGATGAATAACATTGCCATGAGAATCGCCCAAAATCTGAAATTCGATATGGTGAGGGGACGAGATATACTTTTCGAAATACACAGCATCGTTACCAAACGAAGCTTTGGCTTCAGATTTTGCGGCACGCACCGAAGGCAAAATGTCTTCCACGGTTTTTACCAGTCGCATTCCTTTTCCACCACCACCGGCCGAAGCTTTCACCATTACCGGAAGTCCAATTTCTTTAACTACTTTTAGAATTTCATCTTCCGATTCTATGTTTTCCTTATTTCCGGGAACAACACTTACACCGGCAGCAATCATATTTTTACGTGCCGAAATTTTATCGCCCATAACCGAAATGGCATTGGAGTCGGGGCCGATAAAAATAATTCCTTCCTTTTTGCAGCGATCAGAAAATTCGGCATTCTCAGATAAGAAACCGTATCCGGGATGAATTGCCTGCGCACCTGATTTTTTAGCTGCATCAATTATTTTATCAATAACAAGATAGCTCTCGTTCGAGGGCGACGGGCCAATAAAATAGGCTTCATCGGCATACCTTACGTGCATAGATTTTCGGTCGGCTTCGGAAAAAACAGCCACCGACAAGATGCCCATTTCCCTGCATGACCTCATTACCCTTACAGCAATTTCGCCCCTGTTTGCAATTAGTATTTTCTCGATCATTTAGTATAAATTTCTACTTATCAAATAATTAGTTAACATTTCGTTCAAATTTAGATATGTAAATATATCAATAAATTAATAGATGCAACATTCGCTTATCCAATTTCATAAAAAAGTAATATAAAGATTGATTTATTCTCTATCTGTTTTTCAGTAGAGAATTAATTGATATGTAAGATATTGCTTTTTTAAAAATATGATAAATGCCAGTGATTCACAGATTTGTTTTATTTAGTCTTTCTAATGCTGAACATCAGGTTTTATTTTATAGAGAAAAAAGTATTTTTGAAAAGTTTTAATAGATCGATTAAAAATGGAGAAACAAAAAATAACAACAGTAAATCCGCAGGATCAAAAATATTATTTCGCCGACACCTCGTTTAATAAACTAATGAAAAAGAGAATTTCGCAGGTGTTGCTTATTTGTAGTACTTACGATGCTTTTACTCTTGAGGAAGACGGGCGTATAGATGAACAGATTTTTTTGGAATATGTTTCGCTTAACCTGCGATACCCACCAAAATTTATTCATGCTTCAACAGCCAAAAAGGCTATGGAAATCCTTGACACAGATAACATAGACCTTGTAATAACCATGCTTAGCATTGGAGACACTGATGCTTTTGAATTTTCAAAAAAAATAAAATTAGCTTATGCAGAAATTCCGATTGTGGTTTTAACTGCTTTCTCACGCGAAGTATCGCTGAAACTGCATCACGAGGATATGAGTGCTATCGACTACGTTTTTTCGTGGCTGGGAAATGCAGATATCCTTTTGGCCATTATCAAATTGATAGAGGATAGAATGAATGTTGAAGATGATGTTTTTGAAGTAGGTGTGCAAACTATTTTGTTGGTGGAAAATTCGGTAAGGTTTTATTCAAGTTACCTTCCAAATATCTATAAAATAATTTTCAAGCAATCACTGATGTTTATGCGCGAGGGACTTAATGAACATCAGCAAATGTTAAGAATGCGTGGAAGGCCGAAAATTCTGCTTGCCCGAAATTTTGAAGAAGCTATAGAATTTTACGAGCGTTACAAATCGCACATGCTTGGTATTATTTCCGATATGTCGTATGAGCGCAAAGGAAAACTCGACAATAGGGCAGGAATTAAGCTTTGCGAGCGTGTAAAAGAGGAAGACCCCTACATGCCTGTTCTGCTTCAATCATCGGAAATGAAAAATAAATTGCTGGCAAAATTGATTAAGGTTGGTTTTATATACAAACAATCGAAATCGCTGTCGATAGAATTACGGAATTTTATTACAGAATTTTTTGCTTTTGGCAATTTTAAATTTATCGATCCTGATACCTTAAAAGTGATATTCTCTGCTTCCGACCTAAAATCTTTACAAGAAGTAATATTTCAGGTTCCTGACAAAAGCCTGCGTTATCATTTCGAGCGCAACCACTTTTCGAAATGGTTAAATGCTAGGGCTTTATTTCCTATTGCTGAAATCTTTAAGTACTTACGACCCGAAGATTTTCAGGATGTAGACCAGATAAGGCTTTTCATTTTTAATACTATTGCCAATTTCAGGATCAATAAAGGACGAGGTATAATATCAAAGTTTTATAGCGAAAGATATGATGAATATCAGATTTTTTCGCGCATTGGTGAAGGCTCAATTGGTGGTAAAGCACGGGGGTTGGCATTTTCCGATTCAATAATAAAACGTAATTGGTTGCTCGACAAATTTCCGGGTATAGTGGTTACTATTCCGCGTACGGTGGTATTGAGCACTGATATTTTCGACGAGTTTATGGAGGTAAATAGCCTTTATAAAATTGGCATGTCGGATTTGTCAGATGAAAGGATCCTTGAAAAATTTGTAAACTGTGCATTACCGGTTCGCATTCATAAAGATATGTATTCCTTCATCAGGGTAACCAACAACCCAATTGCTGTTCGTTCTTCAAGCCTTTTAGAAGACTCGTATTATCAGCCTTTTG
>JAYENH010000305.1:0-3529 GCA_034721995.1 Bacteroidota bacterium | reverse complement strand
CGGGATATACCGATATTGCCCGTGGGGCGGCGCGTGTTATGGGCATCGACCTGATAAAAAACTTCAATAATCCGCTGTTTTCCCGTTCGCTTTACGATTTCTGGAAACGATGGCATATTAGTCTCACTACCTGGTTTACCGATTATTTGTACATTCCACTGGGTGGAAGCAGGGTTGTAAAATGGCGGTGGTATTATAATATTTTTATTGTTTTCCTGATTAGTGGATTGTGGCATGGGGCCAACTGGACATTTGTGGTTTGGGGCGCATTGCATGGTTTGTTTCAGTTAATCGAAATTTGGACAGATAAACCACGGAAAAGGTTTTTCGATATAATCGGGATTTCCAAATTTCCTACTTTAATGAAGACTTTGGGTGTGATAACGCAGTTGAGTTTGCTTTCGATTACAGCATTGTTTTTTGGGGCAAAAAATATATCTGATGCCTTTTTGCTGATTCAACGTGCTTTTGAAGCAGGATATTTCTGGCATACCGTTTCTTTATTCGTTCATAACAACGACTATTCGCTTGGATTACTATTAATTGCAGGCCTGATGTTGGTGGAGTATTTACATAGCAAATATAATTTGGTCGCAATGTTAAAATCAAAATCTTTTTTGTTGAAATATTCAGTATATCTAATTGCTATATTTATAATTCTGATTATGGGGGTTTTTGAGAAACTCGAGTTTATTTATTTTCAATTTTAAAACATGTTATTCAACTCGTTTCATTTTCTTGTTTTTTTTCCGTTTGTAATTATATTATATTATAGTTTGTCTCATAAATGGCGGTGGGCGTTATTATTGGTAGCGAGTTACTATTTTTATATGTGCTGGAAAGTTGAGTATATTTTTCTTATTTTGTTTTCTACTGCCATTGACTATTTTGCTGCATTACAAATGGGCAAAACCAAAGAAAAGCGAAAGCGCAAAAAATATCTTCTACTTAGTATTATTGTAAACCTGGGATTGCTGTTTAGCTTTAAATATTTTAATTTCCTGAACGACAGTGTGCGTGCCATTTTCGACAATTGGAATATTTTTTATGGAGTAAATTCATTTAATGTTTTGCTTCCGGTAGGTATTTCTTTTTACACTTTTCAAACTCTTAGTTATACTATTGATATTTATCGGGGAAGAAGCAAGCCGGAGAAACATTTTGGCAGATTTGCCCTGTATGTTTCGTTTTTTCCGCAATTGGTTGCCGGGCCTATCGAGCGATCTATTAATCTGTTGCCTCAGTTCAGAAAGAAAATCGAGATGAATGGCGAACAAATTATAAGTGGCCTGAAACTAATGCTCTGGGGGTTTTTCAAAAAAGTTGTTGTTGCCGACCGCATTGCTATTTTTGTTAGTTCGGTTTTTATGAATCCCGGGGATTCTTACGGTGTTCAGGTAGTTCTTGCAAGTTTTATGTTTTACGTTCAGGTTTATGCCGATTTGTCGGGATATACTGATATTGCCCGTGGGGCGGCGCGTGTAATGGGCATCGATCTAATAAAAAACTTTAACACTCCTTTGTTTGCAAGCTCCTTCCACGATTTTTGGAAACGCTGGCATATAAGCCTTACAACCTGGTTTACCGATTATTTATATATTCCGCTTGGAGGAAACAGAGTAGTGAAATGGCGATGGTATTACAATATATTTATAGTTTTCCTGATTAGTGGATTATGGCACGGAGCCAACTGGACATTTGTGGTTTGGGGTGCATTGCATGGTTTGTTTCAACTTGTAGAAATATGGACACATAAACCGAGGCAAAGATTTTTCAACTTTACGGGTTTGTCAAAATTTCCTTCAATTTTGAATTTCATGGGAGTAATAACCCAGATTTCTTTAGTGAGTTTCTCTGTATTGTTTTTTGGTGCACGTAATATTTCCGAAGCATTTCTTCTGATTAAAAATTGTTTCGAGACAAATTATATTTCGCGTACCGTAGGCATGTTTATGCACAGGCCTGACTATTCTATTGCATTGATACTAATAGCAGTGCTTATGTTAATTGAGTTCCTTCACAATAAGTATAACCTGGTTGAATTTGTGAAACAAAAATCAATAGCATTAAAATACTCAGTATATCTTGCAGCAGTTTTTATTGTTTTAATTTTAGGGGTATTCGAGCAATTGCAATTTATTTATTTTCAATTTTAAAGTTTATGAAAAATGATTGTAATTATCTGTCAACATATTAATTTTGTGAAATTATGAAAACATTATATATAAAGTTACTAACTTTTTTATTGTTCTTTTTTGCAATAAGTTTTGTTTTTCAATATTCTTATAAAGTGTTGGTTTATAACAGAACAGACAATGGCCGGAAAGAAAAGCAGTTCTCTCAATATCAAGGAGAGCTGAAATATTTATTCCTTGGCGATTCTCATAGTCAAAATGCTATCGATCCTTCAATTATTGGTGCAAGTTTTAATTTTTCATCTGCAAACGAAAATTTTATTCAAACTTATTACAAACTAAAAAGAATTATCAAAAGCCTTGATAAGAATGTAGAATACATTGTTTTACCCATCGATCCATCTTCTTTTTCATCTTTTCGTACCGGACGTTTTATTTATGCTTCAACACTAATTACTTTTAGCGATTATCTCGAAATTGCTATCCATGAAAGAGATCCTTCGTATTTGCGCACATGGCTCGATCACAATGTTTTTATGTACGCAGGAAAATATACAATTATCAACCGTCTTCGGAAAGTTAATAGAGAGCGTAATTTCTCGAAAATGAAGTTTGGATTTAAAGGTCGCGATGGAATGCTTTCGGATTATATTGATGTTAAAGCAGAATGTGAAAGAAAAGTACAGCTTTATCTTGGAGGTCAGGAATATTTCGACCCTGCACTTCGCGATTATTTTATCAGGATCCTTGAGTTTTGTCAGGATCGAGGCATTGGTGTTTATCTTATGAAAATGCCTGTTGCCAAAGAATATGTCGATGCCTGTAATAATTTATTTTCGATCGAGGATTATTACAATGAAATTTATAAGATTGCCGATGAACAAAAATCAGTGGTAAAGTTTCTTGATTTTCAAGATTATTTTTTTGATAATCAGCAATATTTAAGAAATCCCGATCATGTAAATTTAGAGGGTGCCATGGTTTTTTCACGTATGCTCGCCGGCAAATTTGATGATATGGAAACTTCTTTATCAAAACAGATAGAAAAATAAAGAGCAATGAAAATTCCTTTTAACAAACCGTATTTCTCGGGTAAAGAGGCAGATATGTTGATTCAGGCTGCAAATTCGGGGCAAATTAGCGGAAATGGTACATTTACGAAAAAGTGCCATAGTTTTTTTGAAACAAGATATGGTTTCAAAAAAGTTTTTCTTACCACTTCGTGCACCGATGCTTTAGAAATGGCGGCTATTCTTGCTGATATACACGATGGCGACGAAGTAATTTGTCCCTCCTTCGCTTTTGTTTCAACAGCAAATGCCTTTGTTTTGCGAGGTGCAAAAATTATATTTGCCGACTCCGAAGAAAACCATCCAAATATTGATGCTGATAAA
>JAYENH010000304.1:0-3532 GCA_034721995.1 Bacteroidota bacterium | reverse complement strand
ATGAATTGGAAGGAGTGATTACCAACTCGGAAGAAAGAGTGAAGTTTACTGGTTGGATGTCTAAATTCGGGCATGTGGAAGAAAACTTTGTACTTGTAAGTTAAACCTAACCGGGATAAACTGGAAAAGAACACAGATGACACAGATTTTACTGATTATCACAGATTAATAATTCTTTAAAAAGAACTTAGTCAAATTCGCGCAGATTTAAAAAAAATCTAAAAAGAATTAAACTACAGCCTGCCCCGATGTTTTTCGGAGCAGGCTGTGGATATTTTATAAAGACTATTTCTGAATAATTATTTTCTCAACAAAATTTAGTTTTTCATTTCGCATATACAACATGTAAGTACCATTAGACAAATTCGATAAATCTAACTCAAGCTTTTCACCTACCATGATATTCGGTAAAATTTCTTGTTTTACAACCTGGCCTAAAATATCGGTTATAGAAACATTTACTTCATCCAAAACATTGATACTGAAAGCACAATTGACGATTCCACTGTTTGGATTTGGGAATAATGAGATACCTTCTGTATAAATTTCATCGATCCCTGCAATTGTAACTTCAATGGTATCATATCCTTCGCATCCGTTAACATCGGTAACAGTTACCGAATACAAGCCTGAAAGTGAGACACTGATTGTTTCTGTAGTTTCAAATGTTGACCAGAAATATGAAATAAATCCTGAACCTGCATTTAAAATAAAGGGAGGGTTTCCAACAATGTTTGCCCCAAGATCGATATTGGGAGGAGGCAATACAGTAATGGTAATGTCGGCTACTGCCTGGTCGCCTGAGTTATCGGTAACATATACAGTGTAGCTTGTAGTTGTTGCAGGCGAGGCAACCGGGTTGGCAATTGTAATATCCGACAATCCGGTGGACGGTGTCCATAAGTATGTATATGGTGTATCGCCACCACTTGCCATAGCAAAAAGATTTGACGATCCTCCTTCGCATATCTGATTATTACCTTCGATGCTACACGAGAAAATCTCATCAACCATAAAATCATCCATTGCAATACCTTCGTTAACAGTACTATTATCCGATTCGAAACGGAAACGTAAACGAACACTCGATTCTCCACCAAATTCATTAAGTGTACCAGTAAATTTATTCCATCCATTTAGGTTGCCACTCCACCACGGGGCTTCGATTACCGGATTAGAAGAGGCATTATTACTTGAATTATAAAAGTTTGGATCGTTAATACCAACTTTTATCCAGATAATCCCATCCGAAGAACCTTCCAGTATCATCCCATCGTAATCTGTTTCGGCATCAATGTTCAACCAAAACGAAACCATAATACTTTGCATGCCGGTAAAATCGAAACAGGGAGAGTACAAATACATTTCTGCATTGCTTGGGTAATTACCATCTAAATCGGTCATCCAGGCATTTACACCACTATGTGCAGTATCGATATTTGATTGGGCAGGCAACCCGAGTTCCCAAATATCGTTTCCGTATATCGTTTCAGATGACCATCCATCACTATTAATCTCAAAATCCTGAGTGTAGGGAAAAGCTGTAATATCAATTATATTGCTTGTAAATGCGTAGGCTGTATCGTTATAAAAAACCGAATCACCCGGAAAAACAGACCATGAAATAATATTGTAATCGCCATCGGTCGACAGATTGGGCTGGAAATTAAAAGTGTATGAAGAAGATTCGCTGTAAACAATTGTATCCTGCACGGTCATTGCTTCCAAAATTACAATTCCGTTTGTTCCAATGTTAAATGGGATTATAGTTCCAGGAAAAATAGTATCGGTACCGTTATTGATGAAGTTCACAGTTATCGACTGGCTTACTCCCAAATCGCATGATGGCTCCGGCACATTACTCAAAGATGTTACCCAAATATCGACAGGTGGTGGTTCGTAAAGAGCAATGTTGCGAATATAAACAGCATCGCCTTCAACATAAGTTGTTCCACCTGAAGTTAGAGTTGAATCGTATTTGCAGGATGCCTGTAGAGTGAGAGTGAATTGTGTTCCTGCAAATTGCGATAAACTGAAAACATGCTCCTGATACGGATCGCCTTGTGGGCTGATTGGATTAAAATTACTCTGTCCGCTCAAATCAGCAATCTGAATTGTGTCGTTTATAAGAACGCGAAACCAGCTATAATCCGTAATTGTGGTAATGCCTGTTTGCCTGAAATCAATAGATAGATTTAAAAATGATAATCCTGTTGCATCCACATTGCAGCTTTGAGCAAAGGAATGGTGTTCTACATTATCTGTCCATGCATTTTCGGCTGTTACACTTCCCGACCATCCTGTCCAGCCAGTATTAGTACTACCTTCCATTCGTAGAACAATATCGCCATTATCGTTAAAATAATAAGCCGTAGCAAGACTGTTGGCATCTACACCAAAATAATAATTTGTTGCAACAGCAAAATCTTCATTAAACGGGAAGGAATTAATATCTCCTAAGGCAACAAACTCACCGGCATACGAATCGTTCGAAATGTCTCCATCATTAATTAATGAAGTTGATGCAGTAATCTGATATTGGCCGGGCATGATAGTATTTACCGAACCAACGGTATAATTCACCATTCCGCCGGGGGCAATTGTATCGGTAAAAACTACTGAAAAAGTTTGTTGAGTACTATCAGGAAAAATAACGGTATAATCTACCGGAACATCATACATTGATGAAATTCCATAATTTGCCAAAACTAAATTGACAGGCACAGCAGTTCCTCCACAAAAAATACCCTGAGGATCCTGAATGTCGAAAATCCCTGCATCAATTAATAGTGGCTCGTACAATTGAATATTGTCAATCAATACTTGATCCCCCTCGGGATAATTACCTGAATAAGTACTGTCGTATTTACATGATGACTGAAATGTGAGTGTAAAATTAGTACCTGCATAAGCATTCAGGTTAAAAGTTTTTGTTTCGAAAATATCGCTGGATGTAGTAGCAGGATTAAAATTCATATCTCCATTTATATCCATAAGCTGTAGGGTATCGTTAATTAAAAGCCTGAACCAACTATATACGAGATTATATGTTGAAGTTTGTTTTAAATCGAATTCTAAGGTCAGGCCGGCTAATTGCGAAGCATCAACATTACATGTGGTTGCCGATGCTATATGCTGAACATTATCGACCCAGGCATTTTGCGCATCGGTTGAGGCACCTCCTGACCATCCCAGGTTTTGATCGCCTCCTGTGAAAACCAGATAATTTTCTAAAGTATCGCCTCCCATATTTATTTTTGAATAAATTTCAGAATCAAACAAAAAGTAATCGTTACCAGTTTGAAAATCATCATTAAAAGGAAAAGTAGATATTTCACCAATACTTTGCACCTCGATAAAAACAGTATCGTTTGATGAATTCAGATCACCTGCCAAATCAACAATACAATTTATTGAATAAATCCCCAATGATGAAAAATCGACCGGAAAAAACTGAATTGTATCAATATCTCCAGAAAATAAAGCTCCCCATAATGTATCCTGCATTGTGCTTGTAACGCCCAAAGGATTA
>JAYENH010000303.1:0-14251 GCA_034721995.1 Bacteroidota bacterium | reverse complement strand
CAAAAGAAGGATGATTTCAGGGATGTGATTGCTCCATCGACCATGGGTATAGAAGACCCACTGCTAAATACGCTGATCCAAAAACTCGGGGAATTATATCAGGAAAAAAATATAATGTTGTATAGTGCTACCGAAAATAACCCGGCTCTTAATATCATTAACTTAAACATCCAGAATACCCGGGCCACCTTATTGGAAAATATCCGGAATATTATTACTACATCGAATATAGCCTTAAAGGATATTAACGAAAGAGTTAGCGAGGTTGATAAGCAAATAAGCAGTTTGCCGGTTACCGAAAGACAATTGTTGACTATTCAGCGAACTTTTAACCTGAACAACAACATATATACTTACCTGCTCGAAAAACGTGCAGAAGCCGGTATTGCCCAGGCTTCAAATATTCCCGACAACAAAGTGTTGGATCCTGCTATTATTGAGAATGTGGAGAAAGTTGCTCCAAAAAGCTCAATGAATTATGCAATTGCCCTTGTTCTCGGAATTCTAATCCCATTATTGTTTTTAATAGGAAAGGATTATTTCAACGATAAAATAATCGACAGGAAAGATATTGAAGCAAATTCGCAAGTACCCATTTTCGGAACCATAGGCAGTAATGCTAAAGAAACAGAAATACCTGTTTTCGAAAGCCCAAAGTCTTCTATTTCAGAATCGTTTAGGTCTCTTCGAACAAATCTTCAATATTTGAATGTTGATAAAAAAGATACACGTGTAATATCGGTTACATCGACAGTTAGCGGCGAAGGAAAAACATTTTGCGCCATTAACCTGGCAGCTATTATTGCAATGACAAACAAAAAAGTTGTTTTGTTGGGGCTTGATTTGCGAAAACCAAAGATTCACCGTGCATTCGATAATATAAGTAATGATACAGGAATAAGTACATTCCTTATTGGTAAAAGCCGTAAGGAAGATGTTATTCAAGCAACAGCTATTGCCAACTTATTTGTTGCACCATCAGGGCCTGTTCCTCCAAATCCTGCCGAGTTGATCGAATCGGAAAATGCAGAGAATTTAATAGCAGAACTAAAAACCGAATTCGACTATATTATTATTGATACTCCTCCACTCGCTTTAGTTACAGACGCTTTGCTCGTATCAAAGTATGCTGATACAAACATTTATGTAGTCAGACAAAATTATTCGCGAAAAGATGTGGTTGATCTTATTAATGATTTCCATGAAAAGAAAAGTTTAAAAAATATTGGAATTTTAGTTAACGACATTAAAATGCCGAGTTATTATGGTTATGGCTCGGGTTACGGATATGGCTACGGATATGGCTATGGTTACGGAACTTATGGTTATGGTGCTTACGGTTATGGCCAAGGATATTACGACGATGAACATAAGCCACTTACGACCTCACAAAAAATAAAGAGATTCTTTAATTTAGACCAGAAGACCAAAAAAGCTTGATAAACAAAACTGCATTAATTACCGGAGCATCCGGAGGAATTGGCCGGGTTACTGCCAAATATCTTGCCGAAAAAGGAGTCAGGATCATTGTACATTACAACAAGAATTACATAGCAGCAAAGTCTCTGAAAGATTCCCTGCCGGGAAATGGCCATACACTTTTACAAGCCGATTTTTCAGAAGAAAATAATTTTGAAACGATCATTGAGAAATGTATCAATAAATCAGGAGGCATTGATTTCCTGATAAATAATGCCGGAATATATATTGAAAAAAAGTTCGAAGATTTCGACTTTAATCAATGGAAACAGATTTGGGATACCACGATATCGGTAAACCTGACAAGTGTTGCACATCTTTCTTATGCCGTGGCAAATCACATGATTTCGGCAGGAGGCGGGAAAATTATAAACATCAGTTCGCGTGGTGCTTTTCGTGGCGAACCCAATGCCCTGGCTTATGGTGCAAGCAAGGCCGGATTGAATAGTCTGGGGCAGTCGATGGCCCAGGCATTAGCACCTCATAAGATTTTTATTTATACCATTGCACCGGGTTTTGTCGAAACTGATATGGCACAGACTGCATTAAATAGTCCCGAAGGTTCAGCAATAAAAGCCCAAAGCCCTCTTAACCGTGTAGCCAGGCCCGAAGAAATTGCCCATACAATAGGTTTTCTATTATCAGAAGAAAACGAATTCCTTACAGGTTCCATTATTGACATTAATGGAGCATCGTATCTGAGATAAAGTAAATTGAATAAAAAAGTATCTGATTCGTGTTATTTTCAAGAAACGGGTATTTGCCTTTTGTTAAATTCGCAGCTCCAGTAAAATTATTATGCCCATTTCAAATGGGATTGATGTTTTATTATCAGCCGTTTAAAAAAAATGAGTTTCGTGCAAGTACTTAATATATTTGCTCCATTTTGATTTGATCCATTTTTAATTGTACTTTTATACGAAAATTGAATAGAACCGAAAACGTTTTTTTTCGTATAAGTAGCACCTTAAAAACTAAATATTATGAAATCTAAAAGTTTCCTTGCATTCTCAATTCTTTTTCTATTACTGATTTCATCCGAAGTTGTATTTGCTTTACCTACTTCATGGAATTACTCAATAACATCGAATAACCATACAATCCTGATTCAACCAACCATTCCAATAACAATTGATGGAGTATCTATTGTGCCGGGCGATTACATTGGTGTTTTCTATCCGAATTCAGCTAATGGATTAAATTGTGGTGGATATATGGAATATCAGGGAATAATGGCCAGTATAACTGCTTGGGCAGAAGACGTTGGTGATGATGGTTTCTCTAATGGACAGGAATTTATCTGGAAAATATGGGATGCCTCGGCAAACACGGAATATTTTGCTAATCCTTTGTATAACGAAAACGGATCTTTTCCAAATACAGGGCAATATGTATCTAATGGTATGTCGGGTTTATTAAGCCTGGAAGCAAATTCGTCAACTTTACCGTGGAATTATAATATTACATCCACTAACCATACTATACTTATCCCCAGCGATATTTTGGTGTATATTGATGAAGCCCAGTTTAATTATGGCGACTATATTGGTGTTTTCTTTTACGACTCGACAAACTTAGTATGTGGTGGGTATGCTGTTTGGCTTGGATCAACAACTTCTTTATCGGCATGGGGCGACGACTCGCAAACCACTGCTATTGACGGTTTTCAGGCAGGAGATGAATTTATCTGGAAAATATGGGATGCCTCGGAAGATAAACAATATTTTGCCACAGCAAGTTATATGGGCTTGCCAATGACCAGCCAGGGGCTGTTCGAAGTAAATGGCATGAGCGGTATCGACAGTCTAAACGTAACAATTCCCTGGTCGATAACAATTACTTCAAGTAATCATACAATTTTAATTCCTGCTGTTGGTAATTATTTGATTAATAATATTCCTTTGGATTTTGGCGATTACATGGGCGTTTTTTACGATTCGCTGGGAACACTAAAATGTGGCGGTTTTGTACAATGGTCTGGAATAACTACAAACATTACAGCCTGGGGCGAAGACATTGGTAACGATGGATTTGTTGTTGGCGATAATTTTATTTGGAAAATATTTGATGCATCCGAAGGAATTGAATATTTTGCAAGTCCTACTTATATGGGGATTCCTATGACGAGCCAGGGCAGCTTCGAGATAAACGGAATGAGTGGACTGGAATCGCTACACGCACAAATGAGTATTATGCCATGGGAATTTACAATTTCAAGTAGTAACCATACCATTCTATTGCCCGATTTTGCTACATATAGCATAGATAGTGTTGCCATTGAAGTGGGCGATTACATTGGTGTTTTTTACGATTCTTTAGGTACTCTTGCTTGTGGAGGTTACAAACAATGGCAGGGAGTTTCAACAGCTATTTCGGCCTGGGGCAATGAAAATGGAAATGATGGTTTTCTTACAGGCGAAGCTTTTAAATGGAAAATATGGGATGCTTCGGAAGATACAATTTATGATGCACAGGCCACTTACCTACAACCTCCAACTATGCCAAATACAGGCTTGTGGGTTTCCAATGGGATGAGTGGGGTAACAAGTTTAGAAGCAATTGTTGTTGATGTACCGTGGACTTATACAAATACCGGTACTAACCATACTATATTGAGCCCTGGTATTGCAAATATTACAATTGATACTACCAATGTTGACCCCGGCGACTATATTGGCGTTTTTTACGATTCTCTTGGGACTTTGATCTGTGCCGGTTATGCCGAATATACAGGTAGCACAACTGCTGTTACCGCCTGGGGTGCCGATGTAGGTCTTGATGGTTTTGCATCGGGAGAAGAATTCAATTGGAAAATTTGGGATGCTTCGGCTGACACTATTTATAATGCTTATGCTACATATAGTCAGATTATGCCCAATCAGGGGATTTATGCAACAAATGGAATGAGCGCATTAGAAACATTAAGTACAATTGCACCTTTTTCAAGTCAAACAATTTCGCTCAATTTTAACTGGGGCATTTACAGCACTTATATTGAGCCTTTCGAGCCAAGTGCCGATAGTGTTTTTGCCGGTATCGTAAATCACATGTTGCTTTGTAAAGATGGTTACGGAAACATTTATTGGCCACAATATAATCTAAACCTGATTGGCGATTTGCTTATTGGCAATGGTTATCAGATAAAAATGATTTTGGCAGATGTTCTTGAAATTACCGGAACAGCCGTAGTTCCAGAGCAAACCTCTATAATCCTAAATTACAATTGGGGTATTTATGGCTATCTTCGGCAAACACCTGCACCCATTGTTCAAATGTTAGACTCACTTACAAACTATATCGAAATTGTTAAAGATGGTTCTGGAAATATTTACTGGCCACAATTTGGCCTGGACATGATAGGTGATATGTTACCCGGAAGTGGTTACCAAATGAAACTTAATAGTGTACAAAACCTTATATATCCTGCCAATACTACTACATATAGCAAAGCCGGAATAGTAGAATAAAACCGTTTGCCCAATAATAGTGTAAGCAAGAAAACTATTATCTTTTCAGGTATGGAGGTTTTTCTGCCAGATAGAATTTGGTATTTGTAGATTTATAATGAATCTTAAGAACTTTTAAAAGTAGCCATTACTTGTCGTGATAGAGTTTTTCCAGTTCGAACATTTCATCGCGCAAGCGGGCGGCTTCGATAAAATCAAGTTCGCCGGCAGCTTTTTTCATTTTCGATTTAACATTCTCAATAGATTTTAACAGGGCAGGTTTGCTCATATACTGAATAACAGGATCGGCAGCAATAGTTATTCTATCAGGTTCGGCATAAGCTTTTGGCTGAATAATAGAGCCTGCCATAATTGGCCTTTTCGATTTTATAATTTGAGAAGGTGATATTTTGTATTTCTCGTTATAAGCCAGTTGTTTTTCCCTGTGCCGATTGGTTTCGTCTATAGTTTTTCGCATCGAGTCGGTAATTTTATCGGCATACATTATTACCTTCCCATTAATATTGCGGGCAGCCCGGCCTGCTGTTTGGGTAAGTGCACGTGCCGACCTGAGAAAACCTTCTTTATCGGCATCCAAAATTGCAACCAACGAAACTTCAGGTAGATCAAGGCCTTCGCGAAGCAGGTTTACACCTATTAAAATTGAAAATTTCCCGTCTCGCAAACCATCCAGAATCTCTATCCTTTCCAGCGTGTCGATGTCGGAATGTATATATCGGCAGATTACATTGATATTTGCAAAGTATTTTGCCAGTTCCTCTGCCATACGTTTTGTCAGGGTAGTTACTAAAATCCGCTCATCACGTTTTTCCCTGATATTAATTTCATTTAAAAGATCATCAATTTGATTAAGTGTAGGCTTAACTTCGATTACCGGATCGAGCAAGCCGGTTGGCCTGATCAACTGCTCTACAATAACACCTTCCGATTTTTCAAGCTCGTAATCGGCAGGTGTAGCACTTACATATATCAATTGGTTTGTCATTCCTTCAAACTCTTCGAATTTTAAAGGGCGGTTATCAAGAGCTGCCGGAAGCCTGAAACCATACTCTACAAGATTTTGCTTTCGCGAATGGTCACCTCCGTACATTGCCCTGATTTGTGGTAGCGAAACATGGCTTTCATCAATCACTGTAAGGAAATCATCAGGAAAATAATCGACAAGACAAAAGGGGCGCGTGCCTGAATCGCGTCCATCAAAATAGCGCGAATAATTTTCTATCCCCGAACAATAACCCAGTTCCCTTATCATTTCAAGATCATAATTCACTTTATCTTCAATACGTTTGGCCTCAAGGTTTTTGCCGATTTCCTTAAAAAACGCTACCTGTTTTACCATATCGTCCTGTATTTGATGAATGGCCAATTGCATGCGCTCTTTCGTGGTAACAAAAATATTGGCAGGATATATTATCAGTTCATCATGCTTTTCTATGGTGTGCCCGGTTAGCGGATCGAACGAGGCAAGTCCTTCGATTTCGTCGCCCCAAAAAGTTACACGGTAACCAATATCGCCATAAGCAATAAAAATTTCTATTGTATCGCCTTTTACCCGAAAGTTTCCACGATCAAAACTAACCTCGTTCCTCGAATAAAGGGATTCGACAAGGCGGTGTAAGAATTTGTTCCGGCTTATCAACTTGCCCTTTTTAACATGTATTATATTGGCATGAAAATCATCAGGGTTCCCAATTCCATATAAGCACGATACCGACGATACTACAATAACATCCCTGCGCCCCGAAAGTAAAGAAGAAGTGGCACTAAGGCGAAGTTTCTCAATTTCGTCATTTATCGACAGATCCTTTTCTATATAAGTGTTGGTTACCGGAAGATAGGCCTCGGGTTGGTAATAATCGTAATAGGAGACAAAATACTCCACTGCATTATCAGGAAAAAACTGTTTAAATTCGCTAAAAAGTTGTGCTGCCAGGGTTTTGTTATGACTTAACACAAGTGTAGGTTTGTTAGTTTTATTAATTACATTGGCAATTGTAAAGGTTTTTCCCGAACCAGTAACACCAAGCAAAGTTTGAAATTTCGTACTTGAATTGAGTCCATCTACCAATTGTTTTATAGCTTCGGGTTGATCGCCTGTGGGTACAAATTTCGAGTTGAGATTAAATTTCATTCTGGCATTTTTTTTCCTAACAAAGATACCTTCATTTTTTAAGAGAATTCAATTTTGTGATGAAATTTGCTTTTTCCTGAAACAAAAGGCAGCTGTTTTATGGGCAGAAACCCTCGATATTTTCGGAATTATTGCTTTTGACCCAACTGAATTATCCATGAGATATACACAATTTTATTCGTCATAAATGCTGATTCAAAAAGTGAAAACTACTGAATATCAATTATCAATTGAAATCAATAAATATTATTTGTTTCATTGTAAAGATTAGTAAAAGGCAATGTAAAATACAATGCAGGAAAATTAATTTCACATGGTTGTTTTTTCTGTAAGAAATGTTTAATTTAGTCCACTATAATTCGATGAAGCAATACAGATAATATTAAAATATGATTAACTAAAATAATTAATTATGAGAATGAAAATTTTACTTAGAAAATCATGGTTGATTGCAATATCCTTTTTACTATTTGGATTTGTAAATCAGCTTTCAGCGCAATGCGAAATGACCTATTCCTATGGTTCTGCAACAGTTGGCGCACCGGGTGTAGTTACAACAATTTCCACCTGTAATTATACCTCGGAATATTCCACTGTTTCAGGAATTGTTTCAGGAAGTACGTATGAATTTACCTGTACATTGAGTGGTGTACATAAATATGTTACCCTGAGGGATGCAGCTTCTGGTGGTACAGTTTTGGCGCATGGTTCTTCACCATTAACGTATACATCAACCATTACGGGTACTATTTATCCACATTGGTCAGATGATGCTGCTTGCAATACATCAAGCGGTTGTCATGTTACAACAGTTGAGCTTGGGTTTCCTACTTTAGCTTGTGGCAATACCAATGCAGGTACACTTGTTCCTTCACTTACATCTCAAAAAGCTGGCTATGCCTCAGGAGATACTTACTTTTGGGTATTCGATTATAACGATACCTGGGTTTATTCTTTTAGCTCTTGTACAGCAGGCGAAGACACTTATATCAGGATATATGATGCCTCAGGCACTCAAATTGCGTATAACGATGACAATGGTCCGCTTTGTTCAGGAACTGCAGCATCATTGGAATGGACTGCCGTTGGAAGCGGGACAGCTTTTGTTTCTTTAGCTCATTATTCATGCAATAATCTTGTAAACGCAGACAGTTTGGAGTATTATTATACATCCTGTAATCCCCCTGTTGGTGCTTATTCTGATTTTATTACTTTAGATTGTGCCACACTTTTCTGGAATTCGCCGGGAACACTATTTGATGTTAAATATAATGCAGGTTCAGACTTTGATCCTGCCACAGCAGGAACTTCCGTTACAGCTACTGATACTACCACTATTATAAACGGATTAAGCTCATCAACTACTTATTATTGGTATGTCCGTACCGATTGTAGTGGAAGTGTTAGTACATGGGCAGGGCCTTATACTTTTACTACACAATGTGCAACTTTTACAGCACCTTTTTCCGAGACATTTGATGGTAGTTCAATACCTGCATGTTGGTCACAATCTGCTACAAGTGGTGGCCCATGGGTATTTTCAGGTACTCCGGGTTATTCCGCAGCTTCGGCAGGCGACCATACCGGAAATGGAGGCTATTTTACCTGGATGGACTTTTCGGGTACTGATGCAGGTGTAATTCTTACATCACCAACAATTGATGTTTCATCACTGACAAGTGCCTGGCTCTCTTTTTATCTTTATAGCCATAATGGAAATGGAACTGATATAAATATATTATATGTAGAAGCATGGAATGGTACTTCATGGATTCAGGTTGACAGTATACAAGAAGACAATGGAGGATGGACTGAATATTCTTATGATTTGGCTACTTTCACTTATGGTACCAACCTCGTTCAATTTCAGTTCAGGGCTGAATCAGGTGGTGGCTCAGGTGATTACTATAACGATTTTTTAATTGATGATGTTAGTATATTCGATAACTCAAGCGCACCTTTGTGTGGCTCAATAGTAGCACCTGCTGATAGCACAGATGGATTACCCTCTGATGTGGATTTATTCTGGAATGCTTCTTCTGCAACTACCGGCTATTATTTAAGTGTTGGTACAGATAACCCACCTACGAATTTAATGAATGCTGTAGATGTTGGTAATGTTTTAACATATTCACTTTTAGCATTAAATTATAATACCGATTATTACTGGCAAGTTACGCCTTACAATGCTAATGGCGCAGCTACAGGATGCGATGTAAATATATTTACAATTGGCGATATGCCTTCGGCCAACTCCTGCGATTACACAGTTGAATTGTACGATTCCTATGGAGATGGTTGGAACGGTGGAGCCTTAACAATTTATGTTGGGGGTACAGCCGTTTTAACTAACATCACCATAAATACAGGTAGTGGACCCGAGATTTTTACTTTCTCTGTACCTGATGGAGCCAACATGACAGCAACTTATTCATCCGGTTCTTATGATAGCGAAGTAACTTATTTTATCTATGATTCTGAAAGTACATTATTTTTCAGCGATGGCCCATATCCTTCAGCAAGTGTAACTCCGGGTATTGCCTCTTGTCCTACTTGCTCCTATTCCGTTGAATTATTTGATTCGTATGGAGATGGCTGGAATGGCGGAGCATTGACTGTTTTTGTCGATGGTACCGAAGTCCTTTCGTCTGTTACAATAGCTACCGGAAGTGGCCCCGAGATTTTTTATTTTGATACTTATACCGGCGGAGAAATAACAACAGCATATTCTTCAGGCTCATACGATAGTGAGGTTACATATTATATGTATGATCCAAATGGAACTCTGGTATTTAACGATGGACCATATCCTTCGGCCACAGGTAATGCCGGATTTGCAAACTGCGATGCTGCTTTACCCGGTACAATGTGTGATGTAGCGTTCGATTATGGTTTCATAAACGATCCTGCAATTACAGCTACCTTACTTGCCGACGAAACTGTTTGGTATATGTTTGAACTCGATGCTGACTATAATAATGTATATGTGTCGTTGTGTGGATCTACTATTGATACAAAACTTGAACTTTGGGATGATTGTTCAGCAACGGCCTATTTAGCTTATAACGATGATTTCTGCGGAACACAATCTGAAATTGAAATGTCATTCCTTTCTGCCGGTATTTATTATGCCAAAGTATTTGCATCAGCTGGAGCTACCGGCGATTACACACTCGAAGTTACTGCACCGGTTTGTGCCGATTTACAATTGCCACTTGATGCAAGTACAGATGAATTAGTAAATTTAGATGTTATATGGGATGCTGCTTACGGAGCAACAGGATATCTATTAAATGTCGGAACAGATAATCCACCAACAAACTTATACAGTGGGTTGGATGTTGGAAATGTATTAACATATTCGCTTTCTGCATTAGCTTATAATTCAACTTATTATTGGGAAATTATGCCCTATTATCCAAATGATACTGTAAGCGGTTGTGGTGTATTCTCATTTTCTACAATGGGAGCTCCCGGCTGTGCCACTCTAATTTCACCTGCTGATTTAGCTTCACCGATAGGTGTAGATGGTAGTTTAACATGGAATAGTAGCTTTGGAGCTGATGGATATTATTTGAATATTGGAACAGATTACCCACCAACAAACCTTTATTATAATCTTGATTTGGGTGATGTTAATATTTATGAATTCCTCGGGCTAAACTATTCCTCAACTTATTACTGGCAAATATTACCTTACAACGGAGGTGGAACTGCAACAGCTTGCGATACATTCCAATTCACAACAATGGATCAGCCATCAGGTGCATCCTGCGATTATACTGTTGAATTGTTTGACTCTTATGGCGATGGATGGAATGGAGGATTACTTACCATTTCTGTTGGAGGAGTCCCTGTCCTTGTTGACATAACTGTTGCAAGTGGTTCTGGACCAGAAATATTTACATTCTCGGTTTTCGATGGCGGCGAAGTTACTGTATCATACACAGCAGGTGGCTGGGCTTATGAAAATTCATATTATATATATGATTCAGAAGGAAATCTATTTTATTCCGACGGAGTTAGCGGACAACCCGGAGCTGGTGGTTCTGCCGGTTTTGCAGTTTGCCCATCATGTGATTACAGCATAGACTTATTCGATTCTTATGGTGATGGTTGGAATGGCGGCATGTTAGATGTGTTGGTTGATGGTATTGTTGTTCTTGATGATATAACGATTGCAAGCGGTTCTGGCCCTGTAACTTTTACTTTTAATTTATATCACGGAAGTGCTATTACAACTGTTTATACTGCCGGTGGCTGGGCTTACGAAAACTCATACATTATTTATGATGCTAATGGAACACAAGTATTTGCTGATGGAACAAGCGGACAACCAGCAGCTACAGGCGATGCCGGACTTGCGAACTGTCTTGCACCTGCACCCGGTTCGATGTGTAGTGCTGCATTCGATTATGGATTTGTTAACGATCCTTCAATAACAGGTTCTCACGCTGCCGATGCAGAAACCTGGTATATGTTTACCCTTGATACTGAATATGCCAATGTAAATGTTTCATTATGTGGTTCAACTTTCGACACAGAACTTGAACTTTGGGACGATTGCTCTGCAACATCCTATTTAGCCTATAATGATGATTTCTGTGGAACTCAATCAGAAATAGAAGAATCATATTTAACTGCCGGTGTTTATTATGCAAAGATTTTTGCTTCGGCAGGTGTTTATGGCGATTATACTATTGAAATTACCGCTGACGCTGCTTTATGGGGATGTATGGATCCAACAGCTGTTAATTATGACAATACAGCAACTCTTGATGACGGAGGCTGTTACTACATGGGAGATTCTTGTTCACTCGCAATTGACTATGGCTACATCAACGATCCTTCAGTTACAAGCGCAACTATTGCGGCTTATGATGTTGAATGGTATTCGTTCACATTAGATGGCGATTACGAAATGGTTTCAGCTTCGCTATGTAATACTTCCGATTTCGATACAAGACTTGATATTTATGATGCTTGTGATGGTAACCTCGTTGGAACTAATGACGATTTCTGTGGCGTTCAATCGCAAATTGATTTCACATTTTTATCTGCAGGAACATATTATGCCAAAGTGTACGGATATGGATCGGCTTATGGCAACTTTAACCTAAACATAACAGGTACACTAATATTATATGGTTGTATGGACATTAATGCAACAAACTATGATGCAACAGCAACATGGGACGATGGTACTTGTGTTTATCCTCCATATAATTCAGGTGTAACAGATATAATGTCTCCAACATCGGGTGCTTTCATGTATGCACCTCAAACTGTTACTATCGACATAATGAATTACGGTGCAAATGATATTTCAGGCTTCGATGTTGCTTTTGTTGTTGATGCAGGCACTCCTGTTATTGAAACCTTTACAGATACAATTCCTGCCTTTGGATCTATGTCTTATACATTTACAGGACAGGCTGATGTTTCCGGTACCGGCTTACATACCATCGAAGCATACACAATGCTTGTGAATGATTGGGATCCGCTAAACGATAGTTACTCTGTTACAATTGACAATTTTACCGGTTGTTATTGGACTGTTAAATTAGTAGATAGTTATGGCGATGGTTGGAATGGCGGCTGGTTAGAAATTAATATCAATGGTGCTGTTCTTTATGCCGATCTTACACTTGTTTCCGGTTCATCCGGCACATTTGATATACCGGTATATGATGGAGACCTGATTGATATTCATTACAATCCGGGACAATTCTCGACTGAAAACTCTTATGTTTTATATGATGCCTTCGGAAATCAGGTATTTATTGATGGCGTTAGCGGAACTCCTTCATCATCTGTATATTCTACCTCTGCTACCTGTGTAAATGTGATTTACGGATGTACCGACCCAACAGCTTTGAATTACGATGCAAACGCAACTGTTGATGATGGAACTTGTGAATACATTGGCGAAACCTGCCTTACTGCAATTGATTATGGCTTCATTAACGATCCTGCAATGAATGGTGTTTTAACTGCTGACAAATCAATGTGGTATTCATTTACCTTAACCGAAGATTATGTCAATGTTGAAGTTTCGTTGTGTGGTTCAAGTATCAATACTATTTTAGAAGTTGTTGATATGTGCAATGGCACACAGCTTGGTTTTAACGATGATTACTGTGGCGACCAATCGCAAGTAGATTTCGCTACCCTTGCAACAGGTGTTTACTATGCAAGAGTTTATGCAGGAGTTGGAGTTACAGGCGATTACACTATCGAAATAACAGGAACTGCTGTTTCTCAAACAGGTCCTCAGTTACCATGGACATTTGAACTAACAGGAACAAATCACACTATACTTATTCCACAAACTGCCGCAATTGATGTTAATGGTACTCCTGCCCAAGTAGGAGATATACTTGGTGTTTTCTTTAATGATAATGGTGTAATGGTATGTGGTGGATATATTGAATATAGTGGTATAACTACATCGCTTGCAGCATGGGGCGACGATAACCAAACATCATACAAAGACGGTTTTGCAACAGGCGAAACATTTATGTGGAAAATCTGGCAAGCTGCAACAGGCGATATTTTCGATGCAGTTGCAACTTATATTCCATCACCTGGAATGCCAAACGAAGATACTTATTCTGCAAATGGAATGAGTGGTATAACTTCACTCAACGGTACAGTGGTAGATTATCAGCAGATTATGATACCTCTTGGCTGGAGTATTATTTCCACTTACATTAACCCATTTGACGCAACACTCGAAACTGTATTCGCCGGAATAGTTGGTAATGTAGAAATTGTTAAAGACGACCTCGGTATGGTATACTGGCCATCGCAAGGCGGATTAAATACAATTGGCAGCCTTGTTATTGGCGAAGGTTACCATATTAATACCAATGTAGCAAGTCTGCTCGAATTGGCCGGTGCTGCTATTGTTCCTGAATTAACACCATTAAGTATGGCTTTAGGCTGGAATACATTTGCTTATTTAAGAAACTCAGAAGCATCTGTAGTAACAATGGTATCGACTATTGCCGCTGATATCGAATTATTAAAAAATGGTTTCGGTAATGTTTACTGGCCACAATATGGTGTTGACATGATTGGCAACATGGTACCGGGCGAAGGATATCAAATGAAATTATTTAGTGCAACTATCCTTACATATCCTGCAAACGGAACTGTTGCGCCAAGTAAG
>JAYENH010000302.1:0-3561 GCA_034721995.1 Bacteroidota bacterium | reverse complement strand
CCCCTCAATATCAGCCTGGGCAAGTTTAAAGGCAGCCTGGTCGGTTTGAAACTTCCCGAAACATTTTCTCTTTGAATACGATTAACTAACCGCGATAATGAAATTTTTAAAGCGTCAAGAATTGTTGTTTTTCCAGAACCATTTACACCAACAAAAACATTAAGTAGCGAATCAAATTCAAAATTTACATTACTAATGCTTCTATAATTTTCTATGTTGATTTTTTTTATATTCATGTCATTATTCCTTTTATTCTTTCATACTTCAAAAATACTAATCTTTTCTGTTTACTAGAAATGTTTCTTTGCATGACACCCAACTCGTAAACGTTTACCACAAACTTGTGGATATTTCGCTTATGTGAATTAAATTCGTTCATTAGCCTACTAACATTATATTAATATATGCAAGCTATTTTCCCCACGATTTCAACTTATAGCCTTTTATTGCAAAAAATAAAATAAACAAATAGCAGGGTATTAATACCCAATAGGCTAATTGTGAGTTGAAGATATCGGATAGTTTTCCCCAAAGTAATGGTAGGATTGCACCTCCTGCAATGGCCATAATAAGTAATGCCGAGCCGGTTTTTATAAATCTGCCCAAATTATGCAGGGCAAGGGGCCAGATGGCAGGCCATACCAAAGCATTGGCAAAACCCAAAAATGCAATTAGAGTTACCGAAACCATTGGGGGGGTGTAGATTGCTGCAAGCGAAAAGGCTATGCCGAGAATAGCCGAAATTGTTAATGCCGTACGCTGACTGATGATTTTGGGTATCAATAAAACCCCGGGAATGTAACCTAAAATCATGGCTGCCAGGGTTAGCGAAGTGAATGTTTTTGCAGTGCTGATGGGGATACCCAATGAAATTCCGTAACGAATAATTGTATCGCCGGCAATTACTTCTGCCCCTACATAAAAGAACAATGCCAGCACGCCTAATATTAAATGAGGGAATTCTATAATATACTTTTTTGAAGAAATTGTATCGTCGATGCTTGCTTCCGGCTCGTCTTCGATTTCGGGCAATGGCGAAAAACGAATCATCAAACCAAGTAAAACCAGAATTACCGTCATTACAATATATGGTGAGATAACCCTTGCTGCAAGTTCGTCGAGGGCAATTGTTTTTGCTGCTTCGTCCATTGCTTTAAGGCTTTCGACAAAGGCATCGCCATCGCTTAAAATAAAATATGCAAGTATTAAGGGAGCAACAGCCCCTGCTACTTTATTGGCAATTCCCATTATGCTTATCCTTTTGGCTGCCGATTCGATAGGGCCGATTATGGTTATATAAGGATTCGACGCTGTTTGAAGAACAGCCAGACCCGTTCCCATCACAAATAGTCCTAATAAAAACATGGGATAAGTGCGTAACATTGCAGCAGGGACAAACAATATTGTACCAACTGCCATTACGAGCAATCCGATCATCATGCCGTTTTTGAAACCCGTTTTCTTTAAAACCCACGACGAAGGCAAAGCCATCATAGTATAAGAAATATAAAAAGAAAATGCTACAAACAGGGCCTGAAATGTAGTTAGTTCGCAGGCAATTTCTAAGTAAGGGATTAAAATTCCGTTCAACCATGTTACAAATCCGAAAATGAAAAACAATATCCCGATAATCGAAATTGATATTATATAGTCTTTGCGGCTTAATTGATTGCTTTTTTGTTTTGTGTTTGACATAATTTATTTTTTATAATATTTTACCATATCTGTTTTTTTCCATGCTCCCCTTGTAAAGTCAGGAATTTTAACCGGCATGCTTTGGTTCTCGACCGATTTTTGCGAAAGTTCAACAATCGAAAACCATTCGGCTGCATCATAAACATCCTGATCTAATGGAAGTCCGTTTCGCAGGCAGTAGATTAAACGGGAATCCATAATAAAATCCATTCCGCCATGACCTCCAACTTCTTTTGCTTTCTCTTCAATATCTTTAATAATAGGATGGCTGTAAACTTCTAAAAGAGAATCTAATTTCTGCTGAGATAAAAAATGGTGTGCATTAGGTTCGAGTGCAATTCCCTTTTTAGGGTATTTCTGAGCAAAACCTTTTGTGCCGCTAATTGTATGCAAACGGCTGTAGGGTCTTGGGCTGGTAACATCGTGTTGTAACATAATTGTTCTTCCATTTTCTGTTCTGATGAGAGAATTGTTGATATCGCCTTTTTTATGAAATTGTAAAAGAAGCTTATTCCCTGATAAATTTCATAACAGCACTTAAAACTTCTTCTTTAGCTTCGAAGTGTGGAATATGTCCACAGTTTTCGAGTATCAAGTCTTCGTAATCACCCATTACCCTGATACTGATTTCTTCGCCTTGTTTCAGTGTTCCAAAATCATCTTTGTCGCCTTGAATATACAGCACAGGGCTTTCGATTCGTTGAAGAAGAGATGTCATATTCCACGAACGGCTACTCTCTTTCGTCCAGAAATTTGCCCATCCCCAAAACATTTGATCGCATTGTTTGCCATGATATTTTTCTAAGCGTTTTTTTAATTCACCTTCCGAATATGCTTTAATGGCTTGTTTTACACCTGCTACTGTTTGGTCTTCGATTATTACATGGGGTGCTTCGGCAATTACTTTTTCGGTTTTACCCGGATAAATGGCGGCATATAAAAGTGCAACTGTAGCTCCATCGCTATGTCCAAAAGGTATTATATTGCCAGTGTAATTCAAATGTTTCAGTAACATCGGTAAAATACACTCAGCCTCATAATTCAAGTAGTCGGCAGTTCGGGTTTCAACCTGGCTCGATTTACCATAGCCAAGCCTGTCGTAAACAAGCACAGGCAAATCCAGGGCATTTGCCAGCGTATCAGGAAAATCTTTCCATTGTCCTGTACTTCCAAGTCCCTCGTGCAAAAGAATTAGCAAACTTTTTCCTTCTGAAAGCAAATTCGGATTTGTCAATTCATAATAAATTTCCAAATCGTTTATCCTTGCAATATTTCCTTTTCCTGACATTATACTCATGTTAGCTATAGAGTTTCGAGTTTAATCAATCATAAATTTAGCTGAAGCTATTGCCCCATTTTCATCTTCAAAGATATGTATATTTTTGTTTTCAACTGAATTTAGTATAAACCGGTTAAATCTTATCCAATAGCTATCGGCGAATTTATAAGACATGTTAGTTTTTGAATTCTTGGCATATATTTATGTTTATCAGACTATTAAAATTAATATGACTAATATCAAATATGACGATTACAATCTTTGTTAATTTTTTGTGCCTTTTTGGTTTAGTGGCAATTACGATTTCAGCCACAAAGACTCTAAAACACAAAGTTACACAAAGCGGCCATATTGTATTGTATCCATTATTTTATAAGCTACTGATAATACGACACATAAAAATAATAAACGCAAATGATAATCCTTACAAATTCGTTGATAGCTATCGGATAGGATTTATCCGAAAAACGCCCTGATTTTTCCGAATTTAAGTGCAGTGTTAGTAAAGGGATAAATTGGAATGTATGGCATTAATTGCTATTTACATATTAATCCTTTACACAGCGTACACTATAGCCACTTTTTTT
>JAYENH010000301.1:1837-3567 GCA_034721995.1 Bacteroidota bacterium | reverse complement strand
GCGAGACCAGCCAGAGATGTTTCTTGATACTCTTGCACACCTGTCTTAATCCTTGTTTTAGTGGAAGCCGTTCGGCGAGAGCAATCTCTGTAATTTATTATTTAATAGTTATTTATTGCAAGTATTTTGAGTTTTTTATACAAATCTCCTGTAAAAACATGCCCTTTTTTGAAGCCTGCAAAAGTACAACAAAAATCATTTAGATACAATAAGCCAAAGAACTTTTTCATTTTGTTTGTTAAGTGTTTAATTATTAAATTATTATCATGTCTGCTCATTTTCTCTTTATTTTATGCTGCAAGTTAAGTATTTTATTGCAGAACATCACATTACTTAATTATTTTTATTGCACGCCAACCCCATTTTCTTTGGGTTTTATCGTAAGCACTTACAGCAAGTACTTTTACTTCGATTGTTGTATTTGTCTCAATTTGTTTGTAAAGTGTAGGGGGTACGAATACATTGTTGATAAATCCAAAGTTTTTTCCTGTAAATATTTTTAATTTACCTGTTACTGTACGTGTTATTGCAGGAGGTAATTTAATTTCCAAGGGCTCCCAATATATTACCCGGCCGCCGGTTTCTTGCTTAAAATATATCCGGCCTGTTTGTCCTGGTTCGGCAACCGGCATCCAATCCTGAAGCCTGAACCGTCCGATTTCTTCACGGCTTATCATATACGTAACAATTGTTTTGTTTTCCTTTTTTGCCACATCGGTAATAATACCATTATTATATGGTGTCGATTTAAAAGCAATCCGAAAAGCTTGCGCCGCATGTTCTAAATAAAATTTTCTGCTATCGGAAACAATATTTGCTTCAAGCATATTTTTATCATCCAATATTTGAAGTATTTTGTCAGGAAGAGGCCAGTTGTTGTTATTTCGTATTGCTATTACCCGGTTTAACTCGCGCTTTGCATTACCGAAGTTGTTAGTTTGGTAAAGTTGCAAACCGAGTTTTTCGTGTAGTTTCACTTTCATTTCGCCAGGACCCGGACAAATCAGTGCCTTGCAAAGCAAGGGCAACATTTGTTCAGGTTTCTCTGTGTAAAGTCCTGCCAGCTTACCCCATGCCCACGAGTCGTTTGGTTTTTGGGCAAGCAAAAGGGAAAAAGCCCTCCGAGCTTCTTCTACCCTGCCTTCGAGAAAAAGCAACAAGGCCTTGTAGTAGTTGAAAAAAATATTCCCTCTGATTTTTGTTTCGGCAAATTCTATTATCTCTATTATTTCATCTGCACAAAAGAATATGGTTTGCTCATTTGCTTCGGGCTGCGATATACGGGCAGAATAATATGCCTTTGACAGAGAGCCTACATAGCTTTCGGCCAACGAGCAATAAAACCTGCCTGCTTTGTTTTGCCGCTTTTCAAAATCGACGGGCAAAAAATTCATTGGTCCCCAATACCTCGCAAACCCAAGAAACAACAATGCTTCCTGTTTATAATTTAGCATTGTTTCTAAACATTTACTGTGAACAAGTGAGGGTCTTTTATATGGCAATTTTAACATCAAAACGGCGAGGTCTTTAGGAAATACCATGATACTTTTTTCCTGCCTTTGGGTATAAAGAAAATAGCTACACGATTTTACAACACGCTCGAAAAAGAAATCCTCGAACGAAGGCCGGCTTATTTCAACAATTTTTTTCATTACCCGTTCAACGCCCTGCATCGAAGCTTTTTCTATTTGCTGTTTCAGAAAATCGTAAAGCACCCATCCGAGTGCCTG
>JAYENH010000301.1:0-1827 GCA_034721995.1 Bacteroidota bacterium | reverse complement strand
TGCCTGTATTAATTGCTCGTTGCCGGGAGTTCTTTCAAGTTCGCTACCCACAAGTTTATACGCTTCGGTGGTTTTGCCTGATTTTCTTAGTTTGTGTATTTCAGTAAGGCTCATGTTTTTTTTGTTTAGAATCAATTTTTTATCAAAAGAATAAAGTGTTGCGGTTCGACAATATCATGTCGAAATCGATATTCTGTCCAATCATTTTCATCGACTTTATTTCATCAGTAGATATTGGCACAAGAAAAATACTGTCGTTGTTATCATAAACTTCCTGCACCTCGACCAGGGTTTTATGAATTTCGCTAAAGGTTTTCCGGTCGGTTTCGGCCAAAAATATCGACTTCTGCACACGGCTGCAACCTTTCTTTATCAAATATTTGGCAATGTGTGTTCTTACTTTATTGTTCTCAATGTCGTACATTACAAAATATATCATTTCGCTTGCTTTAAGTTTTTGTGATGGAAAAATATTTAGTATCCTGCGAACACGGGTTTCTACCGGTTCGAGTTCGTTGTTTGCGGCAGTTTCGCGGTTTATTGGGTTTACATTTTCGACCCCTGCATTTTTTATCCGTTTAAGCTGCTCGATAAACGAAAGTTTTTGTTTTGTTTTTTTCTTGCTCATTCCTGAGGGATAAATATTTCGCATAAAACCTTGTGAGCAATATCGCATAATTCGGCACTGCTTTGCGATTTAGCAGTTTTTACAATGCTAAAACCTTTTCTTCCATAAAATAAATTTATCTCGGCCCATTTCTGTCCACTTTCAATTTTTAATTGTTTTCCATAATGTATGTCGTTAACAGCGGCCAACTTTAACTCGTATTTTTCTAAATGCTTTTCAACTTTATTAAGTATGCTATGTAATTCTTCGGGGACATAAATATTTTTTTGGGCACGTGTACGGATTTTTGGATTTAACAATTGCTTTATTTTGTCGAAGCTGACATCGGGTATTTGCTTTTTGTTTTCGGGCGGTTCAACTTCATTACTCTGTTTTGCTGCTTTCTCATCTTCTTTTAGTAACATCTCGGCTTGTGAAACTTCTTCGTGGTTTTCGAAATTGATAAAGGCCTGCATGTCGATATAATCAGCGTCTTTATTATAATATGTGTTTTGATCGCTACTGATAAAACATGCCCGTGTAACATCGCTGGTGCATTTATCAATTACCTGCTCGAGTTGGTATTGCCTGGAGAACGATTCGGAAAATACCCTGTAAAACAAACTGTATTTTTGCGAATCGAAGCATTTTTCGATTAGCTCGAAAATAATTTTTAACCCATCATTTCCGGGCGAGCGGAACATTAGATGCACCCTTGTATCTGTTTTTAGTTTTTCTATCAACTTGCCGGCATCCAAATTTTTTTCTGATAAATGATCAATATCAAGGATGAAATACTTTATCCATGCAAAATTTACGGTACGGCGAATGGGTGGATTGAAAATACCGCAAACAATATAAGGTAATTTCCGTTTTAGTTCTTTGTACCTTTCGGGATTTACCGTAATTACATTGCGTAACTGGTTTATCCGGTTTGCAATTTCGGGTTTTGGCTTCGCAACTGCATGGTATAGATATTCGAGTTGTACTTTTAACAGAGGATCGTCTTTCTGTGTTATATTTTTTCCGGCTTGTAACATAATAAATTAGTTTAGAGTTCAGACCCGATAGCTTATCGGGTTCAAAGTTCTGCCGACTGCTGACTGCTGACTGCCGACTGAGAACTGTTTTTTGTTTTGAAGTTTAAGAACTTTTGTGCCAGGGCCTGAGCAAATAATTCGATGTGTGTTGCCCTGCTTCGGTCTGTACTGTTCATTTTT
>JAYENH010000300.1:0-3567 GCA_034721995.1 Bacteroidota bacterium | reverse complement strand
CATCCACTCTACTTGCCAGTTCAGTAATTATTGCTCCAATTCCTTTGTCAATATTATTTCGTGCAGCCTGCCCCACTTCTACGTTTATATATATTGCATTGTAATCGCCTGTGTTGTTGAGATATTTTTGCAATTCGAGCATCGAACTTGTTTTTCCTGTTTGCCGTGGAGCATGGAGTATAAAGTACTTTTCCTGTGCTATTAATGATAGAATTTCTTCAAGATTCCATCTGTGTAAAGGATCAAGCTTGTAATGATTTGGACGGTTTACCGGTCCGGCTGTATTGAAAAATTTCATAGTTGAACCTCTTTTCGTTTACTTTTTAAAATGTTTAATTCTTACCAACAAATAAATCTTCGGCCCACAGCATCCTGTCTTCGGCACTGTACTGCCATGGGGCTCCATTATTCTCTATATTCGAAAACATTGCATTTAACATTGCCGGAGCTGAAGCTTCTTCCATAACAAGATATCTGCGCATATCAACAATAAGTGTTGGGTGGTTTATGTTGATAGGACATTCCATAGCACAGGCATTGCAACTTGTACATGCCCATAGTTCTTCTTCCGAAATATAATCCCGAATAAGGGATTTATTGTCAGAAAAGTCCTTACCTTTTTTTACCAGCCCGGAGCCTTTTTCATTCATGCGTGCCCGTAGATCGACCATAATTTTTCGGGGTGATAGTTTTTTGCCAGTGATATTAGCCGGGCAAACCGATGTACATCGACCACATTGCGTACAAGCTAACGAATCCATATAGTTTTTCCAATTTACATCTTCTACATCAAGAACTCCAAAACGCTCGGGATCTTCACCTGTTTCGGCAGGTTCGCTAAAAGCTGCATCGGGATCAAGCATTAGTTTTACTTCTTCTGTAATATTGGGCATGTTTGGCAAATATCCCAATGGTTCGAGGCGGCTTAAAAACACATTTGGCACCGACATAAATACATGGAAATGCTTGGAGTACGGCAGTATATTTGCAAAAATAAAAATCAATACTATATGCGACCACCAATTAAACTCGTACCAAAAGTGTAATTTTTCAATTTCCATTTCGGCAAATGCAGGAGCTATAAATTTGCTTACAGGATACCATCCTTTGGGTTCTAAATGCTGCATGGCAACATATAAAGCATTCATTCCAATTAGCGAAATCATTAACAACAGGATCATGGTAAGTGCAACACTGGCATCAACCTTTGATATCGTTTTCATTTCGATACCATTAAATCTTTTGATGTTTATAAAAAGGCGACGAACAAGAAAAATGATTATAGCAAAAGAAATAAACCAGCCAAAGAAATCGCCCAAAGCAATTATCAGGTTATAAAAACCTCCAAGAAATGAGAATAGCCGTTCGGTTCCAAGTATGCCATCAAAAATAATTTCTATACTGCCAATGGCTATTACAATAAATCCCCAAAAAACCATTGCATGAAGAAAACCGACAATTGGAAACCTAAAGATTTTGGTTTGGGCAAAGGCTACCTTTAACATTATAAAAAAACGTTTGCCAAAATCGCTTATAGGAAAAGGTTTTGTAAGCTTAAAAAAAGATATGACCCTTGCTGTTGTAAAACTAAATACAGCTATGGTCAGTACTACTACTATTATGAATACTATTTGTTTGCTCATATCTTAATATTTCTTTACAATTTGCAATATATTACAATTATTGATGGAATTAAATAGGCAAAGTAACAATATTTCTTAAATTGGCAAAGCTGTTTTTCAACACTATTTTTGGTTTGTACATAGCTTGCTATGATACCACAATTTATTTGTATTTTTGTGTTGAAAAATAAAAATCAAACACTAAACATCTTATTATGAAAAAATCAAAATCAATCAAATTAAAATCAATTGCATTTGTTATTTGGTTTTTACTTGCAGGCATACATGTTCAAAGTCAAACCCAGCCTTTGCTTAGCGATACAATTGATGTTGTTAAATATGAAATCCACCTTAAAGTAACAGACCTGAATTCAAGTTCGATTTCGGCTTCAACGAAAGTGTTTTTTCATTCTAAGATTAATAATATTGAATATCTGCCATTGGAACTTTGGAATCTACAGGTTGATTCTGCAAAGTTTGAAGCAACATTGCTAAATCCATCAGATATTTCACATGTGGGAACTAACTTGCGTTTTCATCTTCCGGTTGCTTTGCAAATAAGCGATACATTTGAAATCGAAATTTTTTATCATGGAATACCCCCTGTCGATCCTACAGGATGGGGAGGGTTTATTATAGTAAATGGTATGATGGCATATAACCTCGGCGTAGGATTTGGTGCCGATCCTCACAATCTGGGTAAAAGCTGGTTTCCTTGTGTCGACGATTTCATCGATCGTGCATCGTATGAATATTACATTACAACCTCGGAAAATCATTCGGCAGTATGTGGTGGTGAATTTATCGAGACTTTTACAAACCCTGCCGATACAACACAACTAATCCATCACTGGAAATTAGATCAGGAAATCCCAACTTATCTGGCATCGGTAGCTGTAGCAAACTGGCAAACTTATTCCGATTCATATCAAGGTATTCAGGCAACAATCCCAATTGAAGTTTATACACATAACTCATCGACAGCAACAGGTGTGGCCGGGGCTGTTGTAAATCTGAAAGCTGCCCTTGCTTCTTTCGAAAACCGCTTTGGCCCATATAAGTGGCCCCGTGTTGGTTATGTTGGGACAACGGTTGGTGCTATGGAGCATAGCTGCAATATTGCTTTTCCTTATTACTATTTTAATGGAACCACAAGTGCCGAAGTTACCATGGCGCATGAGTTGGCACATCATTGGTTTGGGAATTTATTTACCTGTGCCAGTGCCCCCGAAATGTGGATAAACGAAGGGGGTGCATCGTTTTGCGAGTATGTTTTTATGGAAGATGTTCATGGCCTTCAAGCAGGGAAAGATTTTATCAGGAGCAATCACGAAAATAACCTTCGCACTTTGCAGCACATCGAAGGTTGGCTGACCCTGGATGGAGTTTCTCATGATTATACATATTCGAGTACGGTTTATGAGAAGGGATCGGATGTATTTCATAGTATGCGTGGTTACCTCGGCGACGATTTATTTTTTGATGCAATAAAGGCAATGTGCGATGATTATGCCTTCAAGCCTATTGGCACTCAGCAATTCTGCGATTTTATGACAACAGAAACCGGCATTGATATGCAGGCTTTTTTCGATGTCTATTTGTATGCACCCGGTTGGACACATTTTTCGGTCGATTCGTTTACTGTAACGCAATTGCCCACCGAAAACGAGGTGAAGGTTTATGTTCGTCAGAAATTAAAAGAAGCACCTGCTTTTGCCCTCAACAACAGGTTGGAAATTACATTTATGGATGAAAATTGGAATCGGCAAACAGAAATGATAGAGTTTTCGGGAGAGTTTGGCGAGCAAACTTTTATTGTACCTTTTATACCTGTTGCGGCTATGATCGATCTTGAGGAACGCTTTTCGGATGCCACAACTGATTATTACACAGTTATCGACACAATTGAATATTTCGATTTCGGTAAAGCCTATTTTAAAATGGA
>JAYENH010000299.1:0-3575 GCA_034721995.1 Bacteroidota bacterium | reverse complement strand
AAAAAGTCGACCAGGACAATTATTTTTATGATGAGTTTTTTGAAAACCAAAAAATAAAAAGAGTATTCTGGGAACGAATCAATTGATGATTGATGATTGATGATTGGCGATTGATGATTGATTACTAAAAAACGGTATCCAACCCTCGAACCTTTTTACACTGACTCCCTGAATCTCAGAACCTTAGAGCCTTGAACCTTTGAACCCAAAACATGTTTTACAACACGTGGGCATAATGGCAAGATTATAATATCTATTTTCGGAGATTAAACTGTAAATGAGATTAATATATCTACATAAGTAAATATTTGAATAAGTAAAACATACAAAATTTATTAACTAAAACAATTAAACTATGCACCACGGACCAGCAGTAGAACTCGGTGTCGATCATGCATCGAAGAAAAAATCAAAGCTCGGAACCTGGCTTTTCTTCCTTTACACAATAGTGTACGGGGTATTTGTAGCAATAGGCGTTGCAAACTACGAAGCTATGGGAAAATTAGTAATGGGAAATCAGAACCTTGCAGTTATTTATGGCTTCGGGCTGATTGTTTTTGCAATCTTTCTCGGGCTATTTTATAATTGGAGATGTACAAAGTATGAAAACGAACTAAACAAGGAGGTATAAATTATGATATATGGATTTTCAATGTTAGCGATAATTCTTTTTGTTGTTTTTGTATTATTAGTATTGGGCTTATCCTTTTACTTTGGGTCAAAAACCAAATCATCGAGCGGATATTTTGCAGCAGGTGGAACAATACACTGGGCTGTGAACGGTATTGCATTTGCCGGTGATTATTTATCGGCTGCCTCATTTCTTGGCATCTGTGGTATGATTGCATTTGTAGGATACGATGGGTTCCTGTATTCAATAGGTTATCTTGCAGGCTGGATTGTAGCTCTTTTCCTTGTGGCCGAACCAATGAAACGCTTAGGTAAATTTACTTTTACCGATGCGCTTGACTCAAAATTTAATTCAAAAGCAATTCAGCTAACTGCTGCAATCAGTACGCTTATTGTTTCTATTTTTTACCTGATACCTCAGATGGTAGGTGCCGGAACATTGGTCGAACCACTGCTGGGATTACCTCATTGGGTAGGTGTTGTTATTGTAGGTGCAATTGTAATATTTATTGTGGCCACTGCCGGTATGACCTCAACTACTTATGTCCAGTTTCTTAAAGGTGGATTGCTGATTATTTTCTCGACAGTATTAGCATTTTACATTTTTCAGAATGGACTTACCTTAACTCCCGATAATGAAGAAAACAAATATCATGAGTTTATTACCCTTACCGATGGCGACATGCAAGGATTTTCTGAAGTAGGGATTATTGAAGCCGGAGGAAAAACCTTTGCAAAAATGGAAAAAGAAGGTGTAATCCGATGGTTTTTAAAGGAAGATGATATATACGCAGAAGCACTATCAATAACTCACACCACCAGTGGTGCAATACTATATAATGGTGAAGCAAAGGAGGCAGGCAAGTTTTATCAGGTAGGGCACATGACAAAAATTGTAGTCGATGGAAAAGAAGTCGAATCAACAGGACCTTTGGGACCATTCAAATTTCTTGGTGTAATAAATTCCAGTGAACTTGCCCGCTTTTTAAAAGTGAAATTAACCGATGGAGAAAACAAAGTAACAGTGTTTTATCAAACTATTACTCTCGGAAAAGACATGTTGATCCCGGGACTTAAATTTAATATTGGAAAAGATTCCACACCACTCTCAAAGCTAAACTTTATTTCATTAATGTTGGCCTTATTCCTCGGAACCGCATCCTTGCCACACATCCTTATTCGTTACTATACTGTTCCCAGCCAAAAAGATGCAAGAAAATCTACTATTGTGGCAATTGCTGCAATTGGCTTTTTCTATGTGTTAACACTGTTTATGGGGCTTGGTGCCGCAGTTAACGGTGTATTGAATATGGACGATGGGAATATGTCGGGGCCACTTCTGGCAAAAGCCTTTGGGGTTGGTTTATTTGCCATTATATCGGCAATTGCGTTTGCGACTATTCTCGGAACGGTAAGCGGATTAATAGTTGCTTCGTCGGGTGCTATTGCCCATGATCTTATCGACAGGTATATGGGTAAACAGCTTACTGATGAAGCAAAAGTACGGGCAGGAAAGATTGCGGCTTTTGCAGTTGGATGCGTGGCTATAATACTTGGTATCCTTTTCCGCGGAATGAATGTGTCTTTTCTTGTAGGATGGGCGTTTGCAGTTGCAGCCTCGGCAAATTTACCGGCAATTATAATGCTCTTGTTCTGGAAGAAGACCACGGCAAAAGGTATTGCATGGTCGATAGTAGTAGGTATTGTAACTGCACTCGGTATTATTATTACCGGGCCTTCAATTAGTAAACAGTTTTTTGGCACCGAAGGATTGCACGGACTCGATGCTCCTGCCATAATTTCAGTTACGGCCGCATTGCTTACCTTGATTTTTGTTTCGCTTGCCACTCAAAAAGACAATGCAAAACTTGCCGAAGCAAAAGCATAAAAATATAAATTGATATTAATAAGCCACCGGTCTACAGATGTAAATAGCATTTACAAGCTGTGGCCGGTGGCAATTTTTTTACTTAATAATTGATACTATGAGAAAATTTACTTTTTTGATTATTGTTTTAAGCATAAGCTTTAGTTTGTTCGGACAAGAGGCAAAGGAAGCCCCAAAATACGGAATCTCTTTTTCGGGGTTCATCAAGAACGATTTTTTTTACGATACCCGGCAGATTTACGATATCCGCGACCGCCATTTTGCTTTCTATCCAAAACCAATTGTTAAAGATGCAAACGAAAACGACATCAATGCAAACCCCAGTGTTAACTTTCTCGCTATCCAAAGCAGGCTTAAAGGAACGGTTACCGGCCCCGAAGCTTTCGGCGCAAAAGCATCAGGTGTTTTGGAGGCAGATTTTTTTGGTGGCGGTGGCGGGACAAATATTTTCCGTATCCGCCATGCTATTATCAAATTGAATTGGGACAATGCTGAATTGTTATTTGGGCAATATTGGCATCCGATGTTTGTAACCGGATGTTTCCCCGGAACAGTTTCATTTAACACTGGTGTCCCGTTTCAGCCATTTTCAAGGAATCCACAAATCAGGTTTTCGTATAAAATGGGTGAATTAAAATTGATTGCTGCCGCCATGACCCAGCGCGATTTTACAGGAGTTGGTGATTTTACCCCTTTAAGTAACTCTGGAATGCCCGATTTCCATGGGCAATTGCAGTTTGCAGGCAAGTCTGTTTTTGCCGGTGCCGGTGTAGGGTATAAAATCATAAAGCCATCATTGGTCAATAATTTAGACAACGCTACCAGTGCAACCCTGGGTTCGTTTTATTCGATTGCTTATTTGAGGATTAACGCCGAAGCAGTTACTATTAAACTCGAAGGGGTTTATGGCCAGAACATGCACGACCACCTTTTGACCAGTGCTTATGCTGTACATGAAATTGATGAGGTAACTGGACAGTATACCTTTACTCCAATGAACCAGGCTACGGTATGGACAGATATCCATACAAATGGGAAAACCATGCAATTTGGTCTT
>JAYENH010000298.1:0-3576 GCA_034721995.1 Bacteroidota bacterium | reverse complement strand
GGTTTATCGTACTGTTAATATAAGGCAATAAATGTAATGAGTTCAAATACTCAACAATTAAAATGGGTTGATGCTTTAAAGGCATTTGCGATTATCGCAATTTTGATGAATCATTTTGTCGAAAACTTTGGGCTGTTTCCGTGGTTTTCAAATCCATCGAATAACTGGCCGGAACTAAGCGAGAGGTTTCAATTAATTATTCCTAATATTGACAATGTTTTAGCTCAGATGGTTGTATTTGCGGGCTGGTTAGGCGATATGGGGCCGGGGGTATTTATTTTTCTCAGCGGGTTTACCTTAGTCTATTCAAACATCCTGAAAAAAAGAAAAACTATTAAGCTGAAAAGCTTTTATTTAAAAAGATATTTCAGGATATTCCCATTGTATTTTGTTATTCATATACTGATAATACTAATTGCAGTATTGATAAATATGCAGGATTTCGACATAACATCCACCAAAGTTTTTTTAAGCTTAACAGGATTTAGATTTACCGAAAGCACATTCTTTTTTCTGAATCCTTCGTGGTGGTTTATCGGGTTAATATTTCAAATGTACCTGATATTTCCATTTTTATACCGCATGTTATTGAAACTGCGCCTTAGTCATTTCATTATTATAACCCTCGCTTTTACAATTGTTTCCCGATTACTGGGCTTGTTAGACCTTACTTATGCCAACAGTCTTTACTATTGGATGACCGGTTTGTTTTTTGGCACAAGGTTATTTGAATTCACAATTGGCATGGCCATTGCAAAATTATTTGTCGAAAAAGCAAACTCAAAAATATTTGCACTTTCAAATACACAAATACTTATTTATAGCCTGATAATATATATTACCGGATTTGCAGCATCGCTGTTCTATTTTTCAACTCTGATATCAAATATTCTTGTAACTATTGGCCTCAGCGGATTGTTTTTGTGGATATGGAAACTATTTGAAAAAACAAATCTGTCCTTACAAAATGCAATTATCCTGATAGGCAAAATATCCTTTCCTGTTTATCTTTTGCACCAGCCACTGATGATTTGGGCCGAAAGCATTTTTCCGGGCATACACAAAGCTTTCGCAATGATAATTATTATATTTTTATCATTTCCAATTGGTTATTTCATAGAGGCACAAGTAAATAAAATTGTAAAATGGATTGAACAAAAACTTTCGTTTTTCTCGACAAAATCTTGCCTGCATCTCCTTCTGATATTAATAATTATTCAACTTGCCTTAAACATATCATACCTATACACAAACTCTTTTATGCTCCGAAATATAAATATCGGACTTGTTATAATAACATTGTTTTTTTCTGCCTTGTTTTTATATTTCAACTTTTCGTCGCAACAGAAAACAAGTTTTCAGATCATTAGTGTTACACTGTTTTCGGCAACTTTATTTACGCTTGTACTAACATTCCATTGGTTTCATGTCTACTGTATATATTCATTAGTAATTATTGCAATTGTATTCATTCTCAGATTGATTTCAAGAAATTATATTTTTATCGTTTTCGGTTCAATTGTTATAAGTACATCACTATTTATCGGGCTTGAACTAAATTTGCGAAACACAAAACCTCTCGAGTCAGTCTTTTGGGGAGAACGGCCTGCACTACAAAGCGACAGTCGAACCATTTATTCGCTTATCCCAAATAAAACCACACACTTACGATATAATAATTACGATTACACAGTAAAAACAAACTCACACGGCTTTAATTCCCCAGAAATAAATCTTGCACATAAGGATTCAGATATATACCGCATTTTTGTTATTGGCGATGCTTTTTCGATGCCCGAAGGTTTGCCTTACAAGAAAGCATACCCTTTTTTGCTCGAACAAAAATTACAGGATAAATTTCCCGAAAAAAATATTGAAGTAATTAATGGAGGCGTAACAGGTTATGGACCAAACGAAATGTATGCCTTCTGCAATAAATATATAGAAATAGTTAAGCCTGATTTAATAATTAACCAAATTTTTCTAAACGAATTAGAGGAAGTGCATATTTTGCCCGAAGCAAGACTGGGCAGCATTGGCTTTTACGACATGTCGTACAGAGGGAAATTGTCTCTAAATTGCCAGGTTCCTGTTTATGTAAAAATGGTAATGCGAAAAATACGGCCCAAATTTCAGGACGACTACAATTATGCTAAATCCCTGGCTTATTTATACGAAAAAAAATCATATTATTACTCGAAAGAGACAATAGATAAGTTGGAATTATATTTCAAAAACATGAAAAAGCTTTGCAAGAAATATAACTCTGAACTTTTAATAATGTATGTGCCAGGGCAATTACAAATTTCAAAACCTAAACATATAAATTTTTATCCTGATAAAATCAATTTATCAGATACATCGGTATTTAATTTATATTTGGCAAATAGAATATTTGAAAATATTTGCAAAAAAAATGAGATTAGTTTTATCGATCCATCCAAATCATTAAAAGCTAATATAAAGCAACCGCTATATTTTCAGGAGTCGTGGCATTGGAATGAGGAAGGGCATAAAGCAATTTCAACTTTTTTAACTATTAATATCAGGCACTTAATAAATAAAAAATAAATGCATATAAATTCTAGGTCTTTTGTTACCCTGGTTATTCCTGCATACAACGAGGAAGCCATCCTCGAAAACAATATAAAAATTGTTGTTGATTATATGCGGGGGTTGAATAAGTATGACTGGGAAATTATTTTGGTAAACGATGGCAGTTTGGATAATACCGAAATATTAGCCAATAAATGTGAAAAAGATATTCCTGAAGTCCGCACCATACACCATCCCATAAACCTAAATCTGGGGCGTGCGCTCCAAACCGGGTTTAAAAATGCAAAAGGCGATATTATTGTAGTACTCGATATAGATTTAAGCTATTCAGTAGAACATATCGAAATACTGGTAGATAAACAAATTGAAACCCATGCCGATGTTGTAAATGCTTCGGCATACATGAAAGGTGGCAAGGTTTCGAATGTGCCTTTTGGAAGGGCCCTTATGAGCAATATTGTAAATAAATTTATGCACATTGCCGCCCAGGAGCATTACTACACTTTTACCGGAATGGTGCGGGCATACAAAGCCGAGTTTATTAGAAACCTCAACCTTAAAACAAAAGATTATGAGATAAACCCCGAAATAATGTACAAAGCCATGATTTTGCGTGCCAGGATCGAAGAAATACCGGCTCACCTTAACTGGCAATCGCAAAAGGATATTGGCAAAAAACGAACTTCAAGTATCAAGGTATTAAAAGGTGTATTTTCCGGCCTGATGTCCGGTTTTATTTTCCGGCCATATATTTTCTTTTTTGCCATAGGAATACTTGCATTAATCACCTCACTATATATTATGGGATGGATACTATTTAATACATTTCAGGTTTACCCCGAAATTGTTGTTGCCAACAATTTTTTTGATGATCGTTTTTCAGCCGCTGTAGCAAAGGTTTACAACGAACGGCCTTACTCTTTTTTCGTTGGAGGGTTCAACCTGATAGTAGCCATCCAGTTTTTAAGCCTGGGTTTTATCGCTTTGCAGAACAAGCGTTATTTCGAAGAAACATTCCAT
>JAYENH010000297.1:0-3589 GCA_034721995.1 Bacteroidota bacterium | reverse complement strand
GGGCAAAGAGCGAAGAGCGAAAGGCAGAGGGCGAAGGGCAGAGGGCGAAGGGCAAAGGGCGAAGGGCATAGGGCGAAGGGAGAAAGGTAAAGGTAAAGGTAAAGGTAAAAAGGAAACCAAAATGGCAATACCATATAAAAACAAAACAGAAGGAAAGAAAAAACAGGTGGCAAGCATGTTCGACAGCATTGCGCACCGATACGATTTTTTAAACCATTTTCTTTCGGCCGGGATTGATAAACGATGGAGGAAAAAAGGCGTTAAGCTTTTACGCGAAAAATCGCCTAAACTAATTCTTGATATTGCTACAGGCACAGGCGATTTTGCTATCGAAGCCCTTAGCCTGCGCCCCGAGAAAGTTACAGGCGTAGATATCTCTGCCGGAATGTTGCGCTTTGGCCGCGAGAAGCTGAAGAAAAAAGGACTCGAAAATAAAATCGAATTGCTTGAAGGCGATTCTGAAAACCTCCAATTTGAAGATAATTATTTCGATGCAGAAATAGTTGCTTTTGGAGTTCGCAATTTCGAAAATCTGGAAAAAGGCCTTAGAGAAATGAACCGGGTACTTAAAAAATCGGGGAATGTTGTGATACTGGAATTTTCGAAACCCCGGAAGTTTCCAATAAAGCAACTTTATAATTTGTATTTCCTGAAGGTTTTGCCCATGCTTGGTCGCTTTTTCAGCAAGGATAAATCGGCATATAGCTACCTGCCTGAATCGGTCGGGGAATTCCCCGATGGAATGAGTTTTATCAGCATCCTCGAAAAATGTGGCTTCACAAACTGTCGCGAAATCAGGTTGACATTTGGGATTGCATCAATTTATTTTTGTGAAAAATGAATAGGCAATATTCGTATATTCCAGGCAAAACATAAAAACGTTGTGGATTTAAGGAAAAAAGAAAAGCAGAACATCCATTTGTCTACAAAGCATATTGTCCGAATTATTCAGGATTAAACCTGTCAGGGTTGTAAAAGATTGCCGACTTTGGATTTATAACTTAATGTAGGTTTGGTTATGAGAATATTAGATTCGATTAATCCAATAATCAGGTCGTCTGTGGCAGTTAGCGATAGCAATTATGTAAATATAGTTTTTCTCTATTGAATACAATATCTTATATGGAAACTTATGTAGAAAATATCTTCGAACTTCATCATTCTGCTTCGACCATGAGTAAGGGTGTTTTCGAATTCGACGAATGCCAATTTTAATCTCATCTTTAAATCTTTTTCCTAAACCTGCTACTTTAAGTTCATAAAACTCAACAGTATCATTTAATTCCAAGGAAGCCAGTTCATCAAAAATCACCTTCATAATTATATTTCTTCGCCAAACACATCTTCAAAAGAAATTCCGGTTGTTTTTCCTGTCCTATGAGCTGCTAATCTTTTTTCTGCTTCATCGTTCCAAATAGTGTCAATATCTTTGTTTGGTTCATCAATAGAACGAATTAGTCCGTCTATTAAAAGAAATTTCTCTTGCGGTTTTAAAAGACTTGCCTTTTTTAATAAAGATTCACAGTTTTCCATAACTTTCTTATTTACTGTATTCAATATTGATTATTTACATATACATTTCATCATCAGCAAATTTCCACATAATAAACATAATATGCAAGAAAAAAGAAGTGTAGAAAATCCATTTGAAAATATTTTGCTAATTGTAAAAAAATAGCCTTCTCATGAGTTTGCCCTCGCCACTAAAATTAGCAATGTGTATTATAAATACTATTTTTGATGGTTGAAAACTATATGTTGTTGATAATTTTGAAACATGGAAAATATTCAGGGTTCGTTTAATTATATTGATATTGTTTTGGCCATTCCTCTGTTGTGGTTTTGCTACAAGGGATTTAAAAATGGCCTAATCATAGAAGCTGCATCGCTGCTTGCCCTGGTTCTCGGGGTTTATGGTGCTTATCATTTTTCGGGGTTCACTGCCGAATTTTTAATCGAAAATATGGGTGTTGAAAGCGAATATATTTCGCTTATCTCTTTTGCAGTTACATTTATCCTTATTGTTATTGCAGTACATTTTCTTGCTAAATTAATTGACAAGTTAGTTAAAGCAGTGGCATTGGGTTTTGTAAACCGTTTGTTTGGACTTGTGTTTGGAGTTGCCAAATTTGCCTTTATCATAAGTATCTTGTTAAGCCTTATAAATCGTTTCGACACACAGGAAAAGCTTATTACCCCTGAACTGAAACAGGAATCCTATTTATATGAACCCCTTTCGAAGTTTGCTCCTTTGATTTTCCCTTACCTAAACTTAGAAGGATTTAATGAGATTGAAGAAAAAGCCCGCGAAAAAGTTGTATAAAACATTATAAAATCATGGAATCAGAAAGATCAATTGCTTTACCCGAAATCAAAAAAGTAGATTCAAAAGAATTCCTGGAATTAATCAATAATGGAAATGATTATCAAATTGTTGATGTAAATGAACAAGCCCTGGATTTTAAACTTTCCGGGAATGTTCTACATATTCCATTCTCAAAATTAGATGAACAACAGAAGAAATTAGATAAAGACAAAGCTCTTATCCTGATATGCAAGTTTGGTGAAAAAAGTTTCTTTGCTGCTGCATTGTTACAGCAAAATTATGGCTTTCGGAATTTAGTAAGCCTGACAGGAGGCATGGAGACCCTAAATAAATTGTTGGATGAAAAAAAGCCGGAAGTCCGAAGATAGAAGTCCGAAGACCGAAGTTGGAAGTTGGAAGACGGAAGATTGAAGTCTGAAGTTATGTTGAAAATTAGTCTGCCTCAATATTAAATACTGAACTACGAAAACTGAATATAGAATTAAAATGAAATAATTGTAAAACCAAAATAAAGAAAAATGAAGAAAATTGTATTTATCGTAATCTCCCTGATTTTAACATTACAGATTAACCTGAAAGCTGATGAGGGCATGTACCTTCTTTCGATGCTCCAAAAACTAAACCTCGGCAATAAAGGCATGGTGCTTTCAGCCGATGATATTTATGCTATCAACAATTCGTCGTTGAAAGATGCTGTGGTTGGCCTGGGCCGTGCAAGTAACCCATACCGTTTTTTCTGTACCGGCGAAATTGTTTCCGACAAAGGCTTGTTTATAACCAATCACCACTGCGGATATGGAGCCGTGCAATCGCATAGTTCGCCCGAGCACGATTACCTGACAGATGGCTTTTGGGCAATGAGTTTAGATGAAGAATTGACAAACGAAGGCATGGTGGTTTCTATCCTGGTAAAAATGGAAGATGTTACCAAACATATATTGATAGGCTTGAATGACGACATGAGCGAAGAAGAACGTTCGAAAAAGATTTCGGAAAGCTCAAAAAAATTAATTAAAGCAGCTACTACTGATACTCATTATGGAGGCGTTGTAAAAGCGATGTACGAAGGCAATCGTTTTTATCTTTTTATTTACGAAACTTTTAAAGACATCCGCCTGGTAGGTGCTCCCCCTTCGGCAATTGGCAAATACGGTGGCGATACCGACAACTGGATGTGGCCCCGTCATACCGGCGATTTTTCGATGTTCCGCATTTATTCAGGCACCAACAATAAACCCCTGGAGTACACAAAAGACAATAAGG
>JAYENH010000296.1:0-3590 GCA_034721995.1 Bacteroidota bacterium | reverse complement strand
CAAAAGTTCTTCATCTCCAAAATATAGCTTGTTCCCAATTCTTATTTTCCGTGCCGGGTCAACCAATACGTCCCATAATCGTTGATCCTGGTTTAATTCGCGAAGAAGAAAAACCTCAATAGCAGCTCCTGTTTTTTCCTTATTTCCATGTAAACGGGCAGGAAACACTTTGGTGTTATTAAACACAAACACATCCTTTTCTTCAAAAAAGTTAATTACATCTTTAAAAACATGATGCTTTATCGAACCACTTTTTCTGTCGATAACCATCAACCTCGATTCATCCCTGTTTTTTGAAGGGTAAAGTGAAATAAGTTCTTCCGGTAAATTGTACTTAAATTGAGATAATTTCATTATTATATTTTTTTAATTTGATCTTCAAACTTTACAACAGATAAAGCTTTATTTAGTTCATACTCACCCGATTTTGTTCTTTGCAATCCGGCAAGGAGGCCTCCGTTATTTAAACTTGTGCCAATATCGTGAGCAAGGCTTCTTATATAAGTGCCTTTCGAGCACCTTACTCTTACTATGATGTCAGGCAAATCGAAATTCAATAATTCAATTTCATGAATAGTAATATTTGACGGTTTCATTTCTACGTCTTTTCCTTTTCGGGCAAATTCATAAGCCCTTTTTCCATCAATTTTTTTTGCTGAAAAACGTGGTGGATATTGCTCTATCTCGCCAACAAAACTCAACAAAGCCTTTTCAATTTTTGCTTTCGTTAATCCTTCAATACTAAATGTAGAATCTACTTCAGTTTCCAAATCGTACGAGGGGCTTGTTGCCCCAAGCCTTATATTAGCAATATATTCTTTGTCTTGCCCCTGTATATCGAACAATTGTTTTGTCTTTTTACCCGTAGCAACAATCATCAGGCCTGTTGCCAAAGGATCGAGAGTTCCTCCATGTCCGACTTTTATTTTTTTCAGATCGAGTTCGTAACGAAGCAGGCTCTTGATTTTTCTTATTACATCAAACGAAGACCACTTATATGGCTTATCGATTAAGATAATTACACCGTTTTGAAAATCTGCTTTTCTTGTTGTTTCATTGAAAAACATTGGCAAAAAATATTTTATTCAGAATTGATAAACTAAATTTCGAAATTGATAATTTTATTTATAAAAATCCATAAGCTATAGCAATTACACCTACTACTGCACAATATGCTGCAAAATAAATAAGCTTACCACGTTTTACTATACTTATCATCCATTTGCAAGCCAGCAAACCCGAAATAAAAGCAGCCATAAATCCAACAATCAAAGGTAATGCACCAATAGTTTGGTCATTTGTCATTTCACCCGAAAACATACTTCTCAGGTTACCGCCAATTATTGGTAACAACACCATCAAAAATGAAAATTTCGCAATACCTTCCTTCTGATTTCCAAGAAGCAATCCGGTTGCAATGGTCGAGCCAGAACGTGAAATTCCCGGCAAAACAGCAATGGCCTGTGCAATACCAATAATGAATGAATCTTTGTAAGTTATTTTCTTTGCCCTGGGTTTAGCATAATATGTAAATGCAAGTAAGGCAGCTGTAATCAACAACATAAATCCAACAAAAAGAATTTGTCCCCCAAAAAAAGATTCAATCTCTTCGGCATAAAATAAACCCACAATAAGAATTGGGATCATCGAAACAATAATCTTTAATGAATATTGTGCAGATTCATTCCACTTAAATTCAAACAAGCCTTTGAATATTGCAACTATATCTTTCCAAAAAATTATCATGGTGCTTAACACTGTAGCCCCATGAACAACTATGGTAAAAACAAGGCCGCCTTTTGCCTCAATACCAAGAATTTCTTTTCCTAACTCAAGATGCCCACTCGAACTAATAGGAAGAAATTCAGATAAACCCTGTATTATTCCGAGTATTAAAGCTTCGATCCAATTCATTTAGTTTGCTTCTTCGATGTTTTTTGGCTTTTTCATGATAGCCCAAATTTCAAAAACAAATCCAAATAAAACCACCGATGGGGCTAATGTAATTCTTCGCCAACTAAATACTTCTTCGCTAAAAACATTTGGGTCGTCCGATCCACCTCCAATCATCAGCAAAAAGCCAATAATTATTATTGCAAATCCAACTACAAGCAGGATATAATTTTCCTTCGCCAATGCAAATCCATCCAATTTTGCTTCCTGTTTCTTTACTATCACTTTTTCGGGTTTCTTTTGCTTTTCTGTTTTTTTCATGTAATTAAAATTAATTCAGTTTGAATACACTTTTCTTAGTAATAAAGTTCATCTGCTTTCATCCGCAAATATTTGTTCACAGCAAGATACGATGAAATACCTGTTAATACAATTCCAAGGGCAATTACAAGAAAAAATAATATTGCCAACAATTCATATTCTTTTAAGCTGATTATGCCACTCAATCCCTTTTGTGCAGCATCGATAATTCCTATTAACAATAATATGGCAATTGCCGCGCTTATTACACCCTGCAATATACTTCTAAAAAGGAATGGCCTTCGGATAAAGCTATTTGTTGCACCAACCAATTGCATTGTATTTATGATAAAGCGTTTTGAATAAACCGACAACCTGATTGTATTATTTATCAGCACAACTGCAATAAACAATAAAAGCACACTGAATATGAGGATGTAAACACTTATTTTTTTTATATTATCGTTAATTATATTTACAAGGTTTTTCTGATAAAAGACCTCTTTCACCTGTTGATATTCCTGAAAACTACTTTCGATTATTGCAATGCTGTCGGGGTTGGCATAATCGGCATAAAGCTTTACTTCTATTGATGCCAACAGTGGATTGTAATCAAGAAATTCCACAAAATCCTCGCCCAGTTCTTTGCTTAATTCCTCTGCTGCACGCTCTTTAGGAATGTATTCGGTCGATTTCACATAGTATGTCGCATCAAGTTCTTTTCGCAGCCTGTTTATGTCAACATCCTTGATGTTATTTTTAAGGATAACAGAAAATCCTATATTCTCTTTAACATAATCCGACAAGCGCTGGGTATTCAATAAAAGCAAACCCATTAGCCCAAGTAAGAACAAAACAAGCGAAATTGAAATTATAGCAGTGAAATATGAGCTTCGCAACCTATTCTTAAAACTTCTGGAAGACTTGTCTTTACTGACTTTTCCCATTTTTATTATCCTGCTTAAAAAAGTTTGCTAATGTACGGTATTTCAAACCGAAATCCTAATTGATATTTTTAAGGTGAAATCTTTTTTTGAGGTGCTAAGATATAGTTTGTTTTGGACGATAGCCGGGCTTTCCGTATGTAGTTGTTTCAATGCCGGTAGTTTATTTGTAGGAGCAACACGGAAATCCCGATAGCGAAATATGTTGGGCCTGCCTCGCCTTAGGCATAGGATAGTGATGGAGGTCTTCTCCGTGCAACCGCTCCAAGCGGTGGCACAGATAAAAAAGCGAGGTGTGGAAGTGTCAGCGTGACTTTGAGTTACACCGACACTTGTTCCTGAATTGCCTGTTTATTGTTTCACTATTTTCCACGAAACAGTTTTGTCTCCCTTTAGAGCTCTCAAACATTAAACGCCTGCTTTTAATTTGCTTACATTAAGCTGTTGTGTAAA
>JAYENH010000295.1:0-3596 GCA_034721995.1 Bacteroidota bacterium | reverse complement strand
GGAAAAATTAAAGAATTTGCTAATCATGTAAACCTCGGTTTTCTAATAGCAGTTGGGCTTGGTATTGCTGTTAGCATACTCAGCCTGGCCAAATTATTCGGTTTTCTTTTCACTAATTATCCTGTTTATATCTGGGCATATTTCTTCGGAATGATTTTAGCTTCGGTGTATTTTGTGGGTAAAACAATCAGCAAATGGTCGATAAGCGTAATTATTATGTTTGTTTTAGGTACAGCCATGGCCATTAGCCTTACTGTTTTAAAACCGGCCACCGAAAACAGTTCTTTTCTCTATCTTATTATTTGTGGTGTAGTAGCTGCATGTAGCATGATATTGCCAGGCCTTTCAGGCTCATTTGTTCTTATCCTTATGGGCAATTACCAATTAGTAATGATCGATGCTGTAAACGAACTCGATATAATAACTTTACTGCCTGTTGTTTTAGGGGCAGGCTTTGGTTTATTGGCATTTTCTTATTTACTATCATGGATATTTAAAAAATTTAAAGACCAAACTATTGCAATTCTTACCGGGTTTATACTCGGATCGCTTGGTTTGCTGTGGCCCTGGAAAAACACTTTCGATAGTGCCCATCAATTAATTTCTACAAACAAATTTGGGGCTTTCGTCGATGCAGGCGGGAATATCATCGAAGACATAAAGCCTTTTGGATATCAGCAAATATTGCCCGAAAGCTTTAATCTAATAGTAATTTGGGCCATTGTGCTTATCCTGTCAGGAATTGCTTCGATATGGTTAATCGAAAAAGTAGCAGAAAAAAAGGTGAAATAATTTATCATTTGATTGTCATTTTATAAAAAGTTTGAATAGATATGCAAGAAATGACTATTGAACAACATAGCACTAAAAAACAACGAATGTGCAATAATATTAAAATGCAAAAGTTACTGCCTTTAATAACAACTATTTCTAAATGGAAGCTTTGCAGGATAGTATAATTAGATGTCGTTTTATTAGTAATACAATTCTCATATTTCTCTCTCTGTTGTATTCGATACAAATTAATGGACAAAATATAGTAATAAATGAATTTATGTCTGACAATGAAACTGTTCTAACCGACGAGGATGGTGATTTTAGCGACTGGATTGAGTTATATAACAATAATGATTTTTCCATAAATCTTATAAACTATAAAATTTCAGACAATTACGAAGAACCTTATAAATGGACTTTTCCTGAAATAATTATTCAGCCTCATAATTTTATAGTAGTATTTGCTTCGGGAAAAGACAGGCATAACACAAATGAATTGCATACAAATTTTAAAATCTCATCAAGTGGCGAAAAGTTATTTCTATCGAATAGTTATGGTGTTATCATAGATCAGGTTACGCCTGTTGAATTATCGGATAACCAAGCTTATGGGCAAGTACCTGACGGGAGCAATAATTGGATCCATTTATTCAATCCCAGTCCTGGCAGTTCAAATAATTTAAACAATCATATATCATTTTCTGCTGATGCAGGTTTTTATACTACTCCCTTTTATCTGAAATTTACATCATTAATAGCTGATAATATTTTCTACACATTGGATGGAAGCATTCCTACCGATAACTCTAATATTTACACAGATTCATTATTGATAGATTTCAAATATTCATCGCCAAATTATTTTTCCGAATTTCCCACATCACCAAATCAATCGCTGATTAGTTATACAGCATGGCAATCCCCATCAGGAATAATTGACAAAGCAAGTATAATAAGATGTGCATCATACAATCATGGAGTTAGGACAAGTAATATATATACCCAAACATATTTTGTTGATAGTACGATTCTTGAAAAATACAATATCCCGATAATATCATTGGTAAGCGATGAAGAAAATCTTTTTAATCATGATACGGGGATTTATGTGCCGGGAATTCATTACGATTCGAACGATCCAAACTGGACGGGAAATTATTTTCAAAAGGGCGACAACTGGGAGCGGCCTGTTCATATCGAATATTTCGGTAAAAATGGAAATATTGGATTTTCGCAGGATGCAGGAATAAGAATAAATGGACAATTAACCCGACATGCAGCGCAAAAATCGGTAAAACTTTATGCAAGAAACAAATACGGAAATAAATATTTTAATTACCAATTGTTTCCTCAAAAAGAAAACACTGAATATAAAAGGTTTTTATTGCGATCGTCGATGGGCAGCTGGGGTGGTCAAACAATAATAAAAGATGTTTTGGCCCATGAAATTGCAAGGAATTTAGATTTCGAATATCAGGATTATCAACCGGTTGTTGTATTTATTAACGGTGAGTATTGGGGAATACACACAATAAGAGACAAAATTGATGAAAGATATATTGGATATACTTATAATTTGAATAAAGATTCGATTGATTTAATAGCTGGCAATTACAAGCTTATTGATGCAGGAAGCAATGAACATTATGTCAGCCTGCTTGAATTTATCGAATTAAACGATCTAACGATCGAAAGCAATTATGAATATGTAAAATCCCAAATCGAGATTAACAGCTTTATTGATTATCATATAGCCGAAATGTTTTTTTCGAATCATGACTGGCCCTCAAACAACTTAAAATTATGGAGGCCACAAACACCTGACGGCAAATGGAGATGGATATTTTATGATATTGATGCCGGTTTTGGAAATCCTGAAAAAAACATGTTTGTACATACAACAATGAACGACAGCACTATCTCATGGCCAAATCCACCCTGGTCTACATTTTTATTTAGAAATTTGTTGAAAAACGAGAGTTTTGTTGAGCAATTCATTAACAGGTATGCAGAAATACTAAATTCCGATTTCAGTTTAAATACTATGATTACCAAACTGAATACAATAAAAAGCTTGTACGAAAATGAAGTTCCCCGTAATAGCAAAAGGTGGAATTACCCAAATAGTTTTTCAGATTGGGAATGGGATATCGAAGACGATTTGTTATATTTTATTGAAAATAGATCTTGTATTGTTGAGAAAAACATTTCCGGCTTTTTCAACATCTCCGATTTTGGTTTTACCTGCAATTATAATTACGATATATCTGATAGCCTAATTATTGGCCCAAACCCCAACAATGGGAATTTCTTTATCAAAAACATTTCATCGGGAGTATTTCTTGTAAACATTTCAATTACTAATATTACAGGGCAAATAGTTTTTATCGATACTTATTTATATCTCGGATTTAACAAAAAACACTATTTTAATTTATCAGGATTATCAAATGGTGCTTATATAATTAATTTTTATAATTCATTATATTCAGGCAGAAAGAAAATTATTATACTTAAATAGTCCTTGTCTATCAGAGGGTGTACAACAAATATCCTATCTGGGAATAATATTATTTAAAAATCCGTTTCAGGCCATATTTCTGAAAACTTCTTGTGCCCCCTCCTTCTTTAAGGATGTTTAAAATGCGTGAATCATCTTTATTAAAGGTAGTTCCAAAAATCATTTTAATATTCTGATACTGTAGCATTTCGGGCGACATTATAGATGATGGCCCTAACATAAAAATATCGCAGTTTTTGCTTGTAGCAGAAATTACATTAGAAAATGAAGCGTTAAAAAGCGACGTTGATGTTAAAAT
>JAYENH010000294.1:0-3598 GCA_034721995.1 Bacteroidota bacterium | reverse complement strand
CTGTGAATCTGTGGCATTTTTCACATAACACTATACCAATAATCTAAAATCATGAAACAGTACGGCCTAATCGGATACCCGCTTATAATAAGAAGCCACAGATTCGCAGATTTTAAAATAATAAGTATGCGACGAGTAATCTTTGGCAAGTATAAAGTACTGATAGATTAATTTATTAATCTAATAATCAGTGATAATTAAAAACACATAGCGAATAATTTAATCTGTGAATCTGTGGCATTTTTCACATAACACCATACCAATAATCTAAAACCATGAAAAAATACGGCCTAATCGGATACCCGCTTATAATAAGAAGCCACAGATTCACAGATTTTTAAATAACAAGTATGCGACGAGTAATCTTTGGCAAATTTAAAGTACTAATAGATTAATTTATTAATCTAATAATCAGTGATAATTAAAACACATAACGAATATTTTAATCTGTGAATCTGTGGCATTTTTCACATAACACTATACCAATAATCTAAAACCATGAAACAGTACGGCCTAATCGGATACCCGCTCGGTCATTCCTTCTCGAAAAAATATTTCAGCAAAAAGTTTTTAAAAGAGGGGATTGATGCCTGCTACGAAAATTACCCAATAAAGGATATTGATGAATTTCCAAAACTAATCCAATCAAAGCCCAATTTATTTGGGTTGAATGTTACCGTCCCCTATAAAGAAAAAATAATCCCTTATCTCGATGAATTAGATGAAACAGCAAGGGAGGTTGGAGCAGTAAACACTATTCGTATTTTCCGTAATGATAATGTAATCCGCACAAAAGGTTTTAATACTGATGTGTTTGGTTTTGAGGAAACAATAATCCATGAATTGAAAAACCTGCATAAATCGGCATTGATACTCGGAACGGGTGGGTCTTCAAAAGCTGTGGCTTATGTCTTAAAAAAACTTGCGATTGATTATTATTTTGTATCCAGAAAAAGCACAAACGGTATTTTTTCTTATTTTGATTTATCCTCAGAAACAATCAATAAAAATCTCATTATTATAAATACCACACCGCTTGGTATGTACCCAAATATTGATGAATCTCCTGCAATTGACTACTCAGCAATCACTGGAAAACATTTACTTATCGACCTGATTTATAACCCCGAAGAAACCCTTTTTCTGAAAAAGGGAAAAGCAAATGGAGCCACCTGCCTGAACGGTTTAAAAATGCTGCATTACCAGGCCGACAAAGCATGGAAGTGTTTTTGTGAATAGGGAACACTGTACCGGCTAAAGCCGGGTGATGACGCAAGATGGGGACACAGAAGGACGCGGTGTGTCGACTGTATATCTTGAGACAGCACCACGATTTATCATGATGTAATAAAAAAGGACATTTTTGTTGACCGAACAAACTCCTTTTTCCTTTCACATGTGTGCAAAATTAAAAGTTACCCTTGTAAATTTTCCAAAAAACAATTGAATTACCCTTGTAAAATATCCAAATAAGTTGCAAATTTGCATTGTAAAACGTCCATTATTAAAGACGTGTATTGGTAGTAGACATATAATCTGTGTATTAGATATGAAACGCGACATTTACAAAACATTGTGTGATTGGAAAAATGAGACAAAGCACAAACCATTGCTTTTAAGAGGTGCAAGGCAGATCGGAAAAACATATATAATCAACGAATTTGGACGAAATGAGTTTGCTTCTTTTATCAGCTTTAATTTTGAACGAAACCCTGAGTACAAGGACATTTTTATTTCATATAACCCAAAGGAAATAATCGAAAGGATTTACCTGTTTACCGGACAGAACCCGGAACCGGGGAAAACGCTGCTTTTTTTAGATGAGGTACAGGAATGTCCGGAGGTAATAATTTCGCTCCGCTATTTTTTTGAAGAATTACCGGCATTGCATGTTATTGCAGCAGGCTCGTTATTGGAATTTTCTCTCGAAGCCGAAGATTTTAAAATGCCTGTCGGGCGTATTCAGTACTTATATATGTTTCCAATGTCGTTTGGCGAATTTTTAATTGCAATAGGACATGGTAATTTGCGCTCATATTTGATGGATTATAAAAAGCTGGCAGGTATCCCCGAATCGCTCCATAATAATCTTAACGAGCATATCAGAAAATATTTTATGTTAGGCGGTATGCCCGAAGTGGTGAACGAATATTGCCTAACCCGGGATATGCCGAAATGCCAGAAAATACAGCGATCGATATTAGATACCTACATTGACGATTTTGCTAAATATGCTAAAAAAATAAAGCACCGTTATCTGATTAAAATATTCAATGCTGTTCCTGCAATGGTTGGGCAAAAATTTATTTATGCACATGTCGATAGCACAATAAAATCGAGGGACCTGAAAGAATCGCTCGAGTTGTTGGAAATGGCAGGAGTGGTTTATCGGGCAAAACGGACAAGCGGGGCTGGTTTACCGCTTGAAGCCAATGTAAAAGAAAGCTTCTTCAAAATGATTTTTCTTGATATAGGCCTGTTTCACGCAGTTAATAAAGTATACACAAATACGGCCATGGCAAAAGATTTGACAGCAATGTTTAAAGGAGCGGTGGCCGAGCAATTTACCGGGCAGGAGATGCTTGCCTACAGCGACCCTTATGAAAAACCATCCTTGTATTATTGGGCAAGGGAAGCAAAAAGCAGTAATGCAGAATTGGACTATTTGATTGAAATGAACTCAAAAATAATCCCGATAGAAGTTAAGTCGGGTTCGAAAACAAGAATGAAAAGTTTAATACTTTTTCTTGAGAATTATAGAATTGAAAGAGGGTTAAAAATATCGCAGGCAGGGTACGATGCAGAAATCCCGATTATGTCGTTACCATTTTATGCCATCGAAACTTTCCTGAGTAAGGGCTTCGAGGCCGGGCACCAGTAGTTTAGAGCCGCCCTTTTTTATTCTTTCCACCAAAAATGAACCACTGCACGGGCAGCAAAAGGCTTTCAACAAGTGTTGGGTTAGGAAGCAGGTTTTGCCCCGGCTTATTTCCGGCTAAGCACATTTTAAAAGTAAAATTCTAAAAAATCGGCATTTCATTACCTTTTTTATTTTAAGTACATGCAGTGCAATTTAGAATCGTTAAAAATAGAATCGTTCTATTAAGTCTACAATTATCAGTGTGATAAGCCTAATAAAACTGATATTAATCATACGTTCAATTTGCCTGTTTTTTATACCTTTGCGGGCGATTTAAGTATTAATAAAATATTAAAATTCAGATAATAAAATGGCAAAAGTAAAGGGGGCCATAGTAATTGACAAGGAAAAATGCAAAGGATGCGAAGTCTGTATTGATGCATGTCCTACTAATGTTATTAGCATGGCCAAAGAAGTAAACGGCAAAGGCTATCATTATGCCTACCCCGAAAACAAAGAAGCATGTACTGGTTGCTCAAATTGTGCAATTGTTTGCCCCGATGGGGTAATAACTGTTTACAGGGTAAAAGTTTAAGCCTAAAGTTTAATCAGAAAAAAAAACAAAATAATGGCAAAAGAATTAAAATTAATGAAGGGCAACGAGGCCTTTGCCGAAGCTGCCATTCGTGCCGGGTCCGATGCCTATTTCGGTTATCCTATAACTCCACAATCGGAAGT
>JAYENH010000293.1:0-3598 GCA_034721995.1 Bacteroidota bacterium | reverse complement strand
TAATGGGCCTCCCAGAACAATGGAACACCATTTATTACACGCATTACATCGTACAATACATTGTTGCGCGGCAAATAATCATCCGAAAACGCAGATGCATCAAGAAGCTCATTATCAAGTATAAAATGTTTCGAAACACACTTTTCCATATAAATTACAATTATAAGATATTTTGCCGTATCACCTATGAACAGTTCATGGCAATATTACTATTTTTGTTTTTTATTGCTTTCTTTTAAAATTCAATTACCCTGTGTATTAATTGCAATGAATTGGAAAGATGAACAACAAACAAAAAACATACATAATAATAATAAACTTCGGCACACCGGAACATACCGCGGAGTGCCTGGATAGCATTAGAGAAAACAATCATCAATTTTTCCAGGCAGTTGTTGTGGATGTTTTAAATATCAACCGTTCGGTAGAAAAATTATCAAAATGGAATGAAGAAAAAAAGGATGACCGTTTTGTATTATTCGAGGAGAATGAAAACAGAGGTTTTGCTTTTGCTAATAATATTGGGATAAAGTATGCGCTTAGGCAGGATGATTGCGATTTTTTGTGGGTTTTGAATAATGATACGGTTATCGCAAAAAACAGTCTGGAAGAATTACTTAAACATTATGAACAAAATAAAAATAGGGGGATATTCGGATTTATAGGTTCAAGAATTTTGGATTATGAAAACAGGAGGCTAATTCAAAATATCGGAGGGAGATTTAATAAATGGACAGGCTATTCGGTGCTGGTTGGCATGGGGGAGAACGACACAGGGCAATTCGATGACAAAGAAATAAAAGTTGATTATGTAGTTGGGGCTTCAATGTTTTGCCCGTCTATGCTAATTCAAAAAATCGGTTTAATGTCCGATGATTATTTCCTCTATTACGAAGATATCGACTGGTGCATAACTGCCCAAAAAGCAGGGTTCCGAAACTCAACCTGCACAAAAAGCCTTGTTTATCATAAGCAGGGAATTTCGACCGGAGCAAAACTGTTGGTCAATGATAATAACTTAAAAAATAAAAAGCATTTATACCTGAGTTATTTAAAGCTTTATAAAAGGCACTATAAATTGCTTTTGCCTGTGGCATATTTTATATTGATCAAACAAATAGCGGGTAAAATTTTTCACAAGAACTACCGTGAAGCAATTTTGATTTTTAATGTTATTTTTAAAAAAAGCTAATATTCCTATTTTTCCGAGATTTCATGAATATAATAAGATTGTTTTATGCCAATTCCATTTTTCTGAAAATGACTCAAAATATCCTATCCCTTTATCTTTTAGCTTAAGCCCAAAATAAGATGCCTCATGCATTAAGTTAGCTTGTTTAAAATTATCACCGGCGTATTTCTGGCTAAATCTTATTTTAGGTGCTGGCATTTTATTTTTGAGGAGTGAAGCTCCGATATGTAATAGCATAAGGTGGACCTCGCCGACGGCGAGGGAAACCCTATGAATTGTAAAAATGCGTGATAAAGACCTGAAAGGTCGACATGTTTAATAAATTTTATGGTATATGGTTTCCTTGACATGTCGGGCTTTCAGCCCTTTTGCAATATGCTCTGTCAGTCATAGGGTAACTCTCGCTGGCGAGAGTTACCCTATGCTTTTACAGATCATCCTTTCAGGATTTTTGTCACTATGTTGAAATAATAAATAATTTGTTGCCAGCACCTCAAAATAAGATTTCGCCGTATTTCTCTTTATATTCCGATATCATCAAACTTTTGTATATGCCATGAAAATTGCGCCTTTAAAATTTCCAAATTACGCAGATGAATTAAGGAGTTTATTAAAGAGATTATTATCTATTGCAACTTCATACTCCAAATATAATTGAAATAAACAGAGCAAATGCATCGGAATTTACATAAGAAAACAGATATCAGATTTGAGGTGATATTAACAATACTATAAAAAGTGGCTTAATCCTCCGGTTTTCTTATAGAAATAATATAATCAATATTAAGAATAACACTAAAAAATATTTTCCAGCCTCGGTGGCCAGGCCAGGCTAAAATCCTCAGCAAAAAGGCTTAGGTTTGGCGAATAGGCAGGATCGTTTTTCAACATATCTCCCCAGGTTTTTTCCATATAATCAGATTCTTTTAAAAACCGCTTTCTCTTTTCAGGATGGATGTCCTCGCCACGCGTAGCACTTTCGTAATGGTATAATTCGGCAAAAGGGGTCCATACTATCCGATAACCCAAATCACCAATTCTTAAACATAAATCTACATCGTTATATGCAACCGAAAGATCGGTTTCGTTAAAGCCACCTACTTTATTAAACACAGTTTTTGAAATGAGCATACATGCACCGGTTACTGCCGAAAATTCCTGGATAAGTGCTGCCCTGTTAAAATAGCCATCCTGCCCTTTGGCTAATAATTTATGGGCATGAGACCCAATACCACCTATGCCGAGAATTATTCCTCCGTGCTGAAGCGTATCGTTAGGATACCAGAGCTTTGCACCAACTGCGCCAACGCCTGGCTGAATGGCAATGCTGATCATCTCGGAAAGCCAGTTGGGCGAAATCACTTCGATGTCGTTATTTAAAAAGCAAATATATTCTCCTGTGGCACTTCCGGCAGCCTTGTTATTCAATGCCGAAAAGTTGAAATCCCTTGTGTCACGGAGTACTATGACATTGGATTTTTGCTTTAAAGTTTCGAAATAGAATAATGTCTGATCATCATCCGAGTTATTATCCACAATCAGGATTTCGTAATTTTTGTAATTGGTTTTTTGGGTGATGCTTTCGATGCACCGCTGTAACATGTATTTATTGTTTTTACTTAGAATAATTATACTTACTAAAGGTGCTTGTGCAGGCAAATCATATTTTACCCTGTACATTTGGTTCTCAAGTATTTCCACACTTGCCGAACTATCTTTACGTGTAAGGTGCTCGCCAATAGCACGCTTAGCGGAAATCAGGGCATAAGGCTTTTTGTCTGCCCCCAAGGCCGTGCTGTCCTTGTGTATACGCCAATGGTAGAGCACACGAGGAATATGGATAATTTGTTCGTGCGAGATTTTTTCTATAAACCTCAATGCCAGGTCATAATCCTGCGAACCTTCAAAACCCTGTCTGAAACCACCAATTTTCCTGACAATTTCGGTTTTGTAAACTCCGAGATGACTGATCATATTTTGCGACAGAAACAAGTCGTAGTTCCAGTCACATTTAAAATAAGGGTCTTGCCGCTTATTATTACCATCAATTTTGTCTTCATCGGAATAAATAAGTTGAGCTTCAGGGTTTTTGTTTATTGTGCTTGCTACCCAAAAAAGCGCATCAGCAGGTAGTAGATCATCGTGGTCCAATAAGGCTATCCATTCTCCGGTGGCCAGCTCAATGGCATCATTTGACGCTTGTGAAATATGCCCGTTTTTTTTCCTGAAAACCACCTTGATACGGCTGTCGGCATTTTGGAAATCCTTCAATATAGCTATGGTGGGGGCATCTGTTGAAGCATCATCGGCAATGCAAAGTTCCCAGTTGGGATAGATTTGATAGCGGACTGATTCAATAGCTTCCTTTAACCACACAGTATTAGGATTATAGGTTGGCATAATCAC
>JAYENH010000292.1:0-3601 GCA_034721995.1 Bacteroidota bacterium | reverse complement strand
TAACGGGTTTTATTGCACAAGAACTATATGAAATTTTCCCCAATGCGGTAACCAAACCAGCCAACGAAGAAGATATGTGGAGTGTGGATTATGGCAAAGTAACGCCATTGCTTACCAAAGCTATCCAAGAACAGCAACAAACCATCGAAGCACAACAAAAACAAATTGATGAACTTATGTTAATCGTGAAAAGTTTGCAACAAAAGTAAATAGTGCCTGCACGAAAACTCCTATTTTTAAAAGTCTCTGATAAGAAAGCGTCAAGAACAAGGCTTGTGAAATCTTTAAACACAGGAGTCCGTCAGCTGACGGATGACTGAGTTTAAAGATGAGCATAACGCGGTTATTGGCGTTTTCTTGCAGAGACTAAATAAGTAGACAAACATGAAATATCTTCTAATAACTATGTTGATCTTATCAACATCAATAAGTTTTGCAACCGGAAATCATCAGGGGGAGAACATTTCCTCACGATTGAATTCGAGAGAAATATTATCTGAAACCAAGAAGAATGAAAGCAAATCCGGTGAAAGAGCAACTGGTGGGATATACAATAGCTCTGCAAAAATCGTGATAGAAAGCGGAGCTTATGTTGTGGTTTCCGGTGGAAACTATCAATCGGTAGGAACAGCTGGAATAACCGACGCAGGAACCTTAAAACTTACCGGAAATCTTGTAAACCCCCAGTTAGCGCGAGCTTGAAGCTCGTGCTACTTTTTAATAAATGATACGAGCTTCAAGCTCGCACCAGCAAGGGGGTAGGATAAAAAAACTATACCCAAAAATGTAAATTAAAGTAGGAGATTATTATTAAAATTCAAATTGAATCAAGTAATTCATAATTAAGTTGATCCTAAAATATAATGGAAGATCAATGTTAAAAGATAAATAGTCAAGTGGCTAAAATCACAAAAAAAATTTCATGAATTATGAAACTGTACAACTTACATTTCGTATAAGTCCGCAATATGGAAAAAATGTTGGAAATAAAATTTACTGTTACACCTGAAATTTATAAAGAATTTCAGCAGGCCAAAGCTTTTAAAGAGAAAGAACTCGGTATTCCAATTACCGATGATGTTGCTTTTTATTTAGTACTAATGGAAATTTCGCATAAATGGAACGAGCAGAAAAAAGATTATCTTGATATAAAATTACCTTAGTATCTTATTTCTGATATTCCCCGTAAAAATGCGTGGCAGGCTGTGTGTTTTTTGGCAGAAAATATATAAATAAATCGATTAAAAAGAAACAGGAAAATACAAATGACCCTAAACTGTTTGCATGAAAAGATTGTCATTTAATATTTTTCAACCATATAAGGACATGTAAGAAAAAGGCATTTTTCATAAACCATAAAAAGTAGTTTACACTTTTTCAGTCTCAATAATCTTTTATACCCATTTGAATTATCTTTGTACTGATTTTTTATCAGTATGAAAAACAAATTACACTTAATAGCTTTAAATATCCCATTCCCTCCTGATTATGGCGGGGCAATAGATATTTTTTATAAAATTAAATCGCTACATGGACTTGGACTTGAAATAATTCTGCATTGTTTTAAATACAACCGCTCTCAAAACATTGAGTTAAATAAGTATTGTACAGAGGTTTTTTATTACGAAAGAAAGAATAGAGCAATAGATTTTTTCTCAAGCCTGCCTTTTATTGTAAAAACCCGCAACCACCCACAATTACTTGAAAATATCCTGAACAATCCTGCTCCAATACTTTTTGATGGATTGCATACATGTCATTATCTAAATAATGCAAAATTGGCGAGCCTTACAAAAATTGTCAGGACTCATAATATCGAACACGAATATTACCTGGCACTTACAAAATCGACAAATTCCTTATTTCATCGCTTCTTTTTTAACAGGGAAGCAAAGAAACTAAAGAATTTTGAAAAAGTCCTTGAACATGCCAATGCCCTGGCCTGTATATCGCCGGAAGACAAAAGCTATTTTGACAATAAATATGGCAATGCATTTTTTATTCCTGCTTTTCATCCTTACGAGAAAAATGTATCGCTTAAAGGCAGGGGCGATTATATACTTTTTCATGGAAACCTTAGCGTAGCTGAAAACAGGAAAGCACTTGATTTTATTTTAAATGAAGTTTTGTAAGTTACAAATTACAGAATTGTTGTGGCCGGAAAAGAGCCTTCGTTGGAAATTAAAAAGAAAATTGCCAAAAAAGAAAATTGGGAATTAATTGAAAACCCCGGTGATATTGAGATGCAGCGATTGATTCAACAAGCACATATTTGTTTTATTCCCACGTTTCAATCTACAGGTTTAAAATTGAAACTTTTGTCCAGCCTGTTTTCCGGCAGGTTTGTTATAACAAATTCGCAAATGGTAAACAATACAGGTTTGGAGCAACTTTGTATTATTGGAAATTCGGCTGAAGAATTAAACAGCTTAATACGCCAAACTATGAAAAAAGATTTCACTCAAAATGAAATAGAAAAACGTGAATCAGTAATAAATGAGAATTTTAGCAACAAAAAAGTAGCGAAAAACCTGCTAAGAATTATAACAGACGGCGAGAAATAATGATGGAAGAACAGCACAGGACAGAGATAAAGATTAATATTGAGAATAAAATACTTCGTTTGAAAAATGATATTTCAGAATTGAAGGAACTCACCAAACCAATATCGCCCGATAATGCTATTGGGCGCATAAGCCGTATGGATGCTATCAACAACAAAAGTGTTGCCGAGGCGGGTTTACGACAGCGCGAGGAACAACTTAAAAAACTTGAGTTTGCCTCGAAAAAATTTGATGATGCTGATTTTGGAAAATGTATCAGATGTGGGGCAGAAATCCCTTTTCAGCGTTTGGCATTAATGCCCGAATCGAACAAATGTGTACAATGCGCAGCGATGTAAGTCAGTTGGAAGTTGAAAGATATAAGCCAATAGTCAGTAGTTAATAGAAACAATTCCGAGATTTAACCAATTAACAATTTAATCTTTCCTGAATTCTTTTGCGTTAATCAGAAATAAGACACCAATAAAAACAAGTGCCAGACCTGATAGCAAAAGCCTCCATAATAATATATAATTCCAGCCAAACATGAAAAAGGCAAACCCGAGTGTAATAAAAATTATTCCACCAACAATTTCATGCTTCCATGCAAATATTAGTGCTGCAATTATTATCGCCGGCTTTATAAGTTTTGTGGCAAAGGAGAATATTTTTTCGCCTAAAGTAAATGTTGGATTGCTAAAAACCCCGGCTGCAATAAAGATTAATACTAAAGCAAACACAATGGCCATTAACCGTGGACTGTGATATAGGAGTTTCTTATAGCGTAATTTTTGTGGCATTACTTTCATTTTTTATTGAAGCAGCAAGATAGAAAAAAATGCAATCTATTCATAACATGCTATTAAGGAATTGTCAAGAAATAAAAAACACCAAATTAATATCCATCAATCATCAATTGTAAATCTTCAATCAAAAAAAAAGCCTCGCTGCAATGATGCAACGAGACTTAACATTTACTAATCAACTACAACTATCATTATTCTGAAACAACTTTAAATTCAATATCAACAACAACCTCGCGGTGTAGTTTGATTTTT
>JAYENH010000291.1:0-3604 GCA_034721995.1 Bacteroidota bacterium | reverse complement strand
CCCCCCGCAGTAATTTCTTCATGTTTGATATATGAACGCTCAAGGGGTTTGCCGTTCAGGTTGGCCGATTGAATGTAGATATTTTTCTTGCTCACATTTTTGGCTTCAATAATAAAACTTTTGCTTTCATTTATTTTGATTTCTGCTTTTGGGAAAATGGGGCTACCTATCACATAAATTCCGTTGGCGGGGTTAACAGGGTACATGCCCAATGCCGAAAAAACATACCAGGCCGACATTTGTCCACAATCTTCGTTGCCGCACAATCCATCGGGTTTCGAGTTATACAATTCGTTAATAATCCGGTTTGTTATTTCCTGTGTTTTCCAGGGCTGTCCGGCATAGTTGTATAAATAGGCAACATGATGGCTTGGTTCGTTCCCATGCGCATATTGCCCAATCAAGCCGGAAATGTCGGGCGATTTATGCTCTCCTTTTACATCGGCTTTAATCGAAAATAAAGAATCGAGTTTCGCCACAAAAGCTTCGTTCCCCCCAATCAAATCAATTAATCCCCGTACATCATGCGGAACAAACCATAAAAATTGCCAGGCATTTCCTTCGGTAAAATCAGCATTAAAATGATTCGAGAACAATGGATCGAAATCCTGCCGCCAATTACCGAGGCTGTCTTTTCCACGCATAAATTTGGTTTGAGGATCGAAAACGTTTTTGTAATTCATGGCCCGCTCTTGAAAATATCCGGCATCTTCTTTTTTACCCAATTTTTCGGCAATACTTGCTATACACCAATCGTCGTAAGCATATTCGAGGGTTTTCGACACGGCCTGGTTTTCCAGCTCATAAGGGATATAGCCATATTTTCGATAATGATCGAGGCCTTCTGATTTGTCCATCGCACTTGTTTTCATTGCTTCATAAGCTTTGTCGATATCGAAATTGCCAATTGATTTATGGATTGCATCAGCAATAACCGGCACCGAGTGATATCCAATCATGCAATTGGTTTCGTAACCCTGAAGTACCCAAACAGGCAGTAAACCAGTGCGATCGTAATGGGCAAGCATAGATTTTATCATATCGTTTACTCTGTTTGGGTGCATGATGGTGTATAGCGGATGGGCTGCACGAAAAGTGTCCCACAAAGAAAAAACGGTGTACATATCGAAACCTTCGGCAGTTTGTACTTTTCTGTCCTGATAATAATATTCACCATATTTATCGGAAAAAAGGTTTGGTGCTAACATGCTATGATATAATGCTGTATAAAACACTTTTGCGTGTTCGCGGTTCGTGGTTTCAATTTTAATTTTTTCTAATTCTTTTGCCCACTTTTCCCTGGCTTCTTTTTTTCGTTGCCAGAAATCCCAACCTTTAGTTTCGGTATGGATATTTTCTTGCGCACCGGCAATACTCGCCGACGAAAGCCCGACTTTCAGCATCAGACTATCTGTGTTTTCAGTGTAGAATTCGGCAAAGCCAATCATATCGACACCGGTTTTATTTTCAAGCATATAGCTTTCGCGACCATTTTCCAATATCCCGAACGTACTAAAAGGGAAAGAGAATTTTATGGCGAAAAATACTTTCTGGTCTGCAGTCCAGCCTTTTGAATAACGATAACCAACCAGGGTATTTTGATTTACTATTTCAAAATATGATTCGACAGTCTTGTCCCAATTTTGCGAATATCCGAGGTCGATATAAATCCTGGCAGTTTTGTTCTTCGGAAAATAATAGCGGTGCAAACCAACGCGTTCGGTGCATGTTAAATGAACCTGTGTGCTATCGTCCATTTCGATGAAATAATAGCCAGGGTTTGCCATTTCTTTACTGTGATCCAATTTCGACCAAAAATGTTTTATCGCTTCCCGGTTTGTTTCGCCGGGGGCAGCCAAATAACGTTTTGTGCTTGGCAGGATAATTATATCGGCCAGATCACCAATACCTGTACCACTCAGATGAGTGTGTCCAAAACCGGCTATGGAATCGCTGGAGTAATTGTATCCCGAGCACCAGTCCCAACCGGTAATACCATTATCGGGGCTAAGTTGCACCATGCCAAAAGGCAGGCTTGCCCCTGGATATGTGTGGCCATGTGCTGATGTTCCAATAAATGGATCGACATAATCGACAGGCTTCAAGGTTTTTTGATTGCACGATGCGAGAAAAAGTAGCAGAAATATAAAGGGGATAAACTGTTTTAACATTGTATCTGTTGATTTATTAATTTCTTATTGCAGAAATTTGATTTCTAATATTTAACCAATGCTTTGTTTAATCTACAATACTTCCTTAAGCTCGTTAATGGTCAAGCCTGTTTCTGAAGATATTTCATTCATCGACAAGCCAATTTTTTTTAATCGTTTTGCAAATTTTATTGTTATCTCCTTTTCTCTTTGATTTGCCTCTTTTTCTCTTACTATAGCTTCTTCTTTTTGTTTTCTCTCTTCTTCTTTTTGCAATTGTATTTCTTCAATCTTCTTCAAAAATTTAACTTCCTGCTCGTCAAAGAGAGTGTCAATTTCTTCTTCTGTTTCTAATTGCCGGCGAAACCCATCGTCCATTACAGGCCTCTGGAGATATTTTGCTATTTCCTTGAATTCGTCAGGTACATCTTGCAAATCAAGAATATAATTTTCTTCTGAAATCCACGCCTGATTAAATAATGTTAAAAACTTTTCTAAGCGTGTGCGGCGTTTTTCGGGTAACCGCCTTACCTGGATAATATGAGATTGATGGGTTAAGTGTTCGATAAAAAAACTTTTTACATTAACAGGCTTATTATTCGATGAATCAATAACTGTTCTGTTTACTTTTACAGCCAAATAAGGCAAGTCATCCATTTTGTATCCAAGAATATAAATAGTTATTATGGGATACAAAGCACTTTCTTCATTATCATCAATCTTTTTTGTTTTTCCTGATATATAATTTGCACCAAGGTAATTACGAAAGCGTTGTATGTCGGTCGGAAATTTTGACTTTTGAAGTTCAATTAAAACTTTCTTGCTTGAGCCATCTGCCTCTTTAATGATAGCCTTAAAATCTAACCTGAAAAGGGTCAACCCGCGTTTTTCAATAGGTAATGTAGTTTCTTGCTGTCCAATACTTAATTCTTCAACTTCGGTGTCTAACAAAACGCTGATAACTTTTTTTGCCAGCTTTTGGTTTTCCATCAAGTATTTAAAAGCCTTGTCGAATAATGGATTAACTATTTTCATAATTATAAAATTTGTCTACGAAATTAATGTATTTTTTGATATTTTAAAAATCAATCATCAATCATCAATCATCAATCATCAATCATCAATCCTTAATCTCTTTCCACACTAACGCACTGGCACCGACAATTCAGCATTGCCAACAGGTAATTCCGATGGCAAAACTTTTATTTTGTTTTGATAAATCTTTAAAAGATTTTTTTCTAAATATTTTCTTAATGGTTTAAAAATAAGATCACCTGCCTGTGTAGGCCCGCCAAAAATAAAAAATGCCTCAGGACTTGTATATGCAGCCGAATTGGCCAGGGCTTTTCCGAGAATTTCACCGGTGATATCAAAAACTTTTAATGCAAGCTTATCGCCGGCAATTGCTGCTTCGGCCACTATTTTAGAGTTCAGCTTTTTAAATGTGAATTCGT
>JAYENH010000290.1:0-3612 GCA_034721995.1 Bacteroidota bacterium | reverse complement strand
CTTAGCTTTTTCATAGCTTTTTATTTATAGGTTTAAGGCCAGGGACATGTCCCCGATATGTTTATGACAAGGGGTCATGCCCCCTTGTTGTTGCTATCTTTCTTTTTCAATCTTCCTGCGTTACGCAAAGCCTTATCAATAATCCACTCCAATTGTCCGTTTATACTGCGGAACTCATCGGCTGCCCATTTCTCAAGGGCTGCTAATTTCTCAGGATCGATTCGTAACACAAAGGCTTTTTTCTTCGACATAATAATTATTGATGTAATGTTCCTGTATTTACAATCGGGCTTACGTCTTTGTCGCCGCAAAGTACCACCATCAGGTTGCTAACCATGCTTGCTTTTTTATCGTCATCAAGTTCAACAATTTCTTTTTCTGATAACTGTTTTAATGCCATATCAACCATGCTTACTGCACCTTCGACAATTTTAAAACGGGCTGCAACAATAGCCGTGGCCTGTTGGCGTTTGAGCATTGCCTGTGCAATTTCCTGTGCATAAGCAATGTAATTTATCCTTGCCTCGATAACTTCGATACCGGCGATTTCCAATCGCTCAATAACTTCCCTTTCAAGCTCTTTATTCACTTCCTCCCCTCCAGATCGCAATGTGATTACCGCATCATGGTCCTCAAAATTATCGTAGGGATAAATACCTGCGAGTTTTCGCAAGGCTGCCTCGCTTTGAACAACAACAAAATGTTCGTATTCGTCAACAGCAAACGCCGCTTTAAAAGTGTCGGAAACGCGCCATACCAATACTAAGCCAATCATAATAGGGTTTCCTATTTTATCGTTTACTTTAATTGGTTGACTGTCGAAATTTCGTGCACGTAACGAAATCTTTTTTCTTACATAAAATGGATTGACCCAAAAAAAGCCGTTCTTTTTTATTGTACCCATATATTTTCCAAAAAGGATTAGAACCGTCGACTGGTTAGGGTTTACTACCGTAAATCCTATTCCCATTAAAAGTCCAAGTACAAGGAGGATAATTAAAAAAGGATTCTTTAACATGACTAATCCTATAATGCCACCAATTATCAGAAGCAAAACAATTAGCAACATTCCATAGCCCAACAAGGGTGAACTTGATTTTTCCATAGTTTTGGTATTAAATTAAAATGATATTATAATAATATCACAATAGTATAAGTTTATTTTGTTCTGTGCAAATCTTTTTTTCAACCCGCTTGTTTCATGTTCAGGTTTCTATTTTCCAAAAACACATTAACTTTGCATAAAAAATATAAATCATGGCTATTGGTGGATTTTTCAGGTTACCGAGACATAAACAATTTGAGTTTAGACCTCGCTATTACGATGCCGACAAGGAGGATTTGGATCAGCGGGTTAAAAGTGCAGAACAGGAAGTTAAAGGATATGCGGACAAAAAATACCTGCCTAATATCAGAGGTAAAATGGGGCAGCATTTAATAGATCAGAAAAAATCGCAGTCGCCTTATGCACGCATACGGAAAATAATTATTGTAATAAGTGTTTTCATGCTTGCATTGTTGTTCTACTACCTGATAAATTTTTTCGATATTTTAATAATTTCGGATAAATGATGAAGACGGAAGACGGAAGCCCTAAGATGGAAGATGGAAGACCGAAGATCGAAGAAAAAACATAGAAGTTAGAAGATTGAAGACTGCTCACTGCCGACTGAAGACTAAAATAATGGAGATTGGAAATAAATGTCTGACATAATACAATTATTGCCCGATTCGGTTGCAAACCAAATTGCAGCAGGCGAGGTTATCCAACGCCCTGCTTCGGTTGTAAAGGAATTGGTTGAAAATGCCGTAGATGCCGGTGCTACAAAAATAAATGTGAATTTAACCGATGCAGGTAAAACCCTTATACAGATTGTAGACAATGGTTCCGGTATGTCGGAGACTGATGCAAGGATGGCATTTGAACGTCATGCAACATCGAAAATAAAAAAAGCAGACGATTTATTTGCCATCAATACTTTGGGTTTCAGAGGCGAGGCCCTGGCTTCGATTGCAGCCATTGCCCATGTCGAATTGAAAACCCGCCAATCGGAGAATGAACTTGGTACGGAATTGATAATTGCAGGTACCGAAGTTATCAGCCAACAAAATATCCAGTGTGCCGTAGGGAGTAATTTTTTAATAAAAAATCTGTTTTTCAATATTCCGGTGCGAAGGAAATTCCTAAAATCGAACACTACCGAACTAAAACATATTATCAACGAGTTTCAACGTATAGCACTAACCCACACTAATATTGCACTTACTTTAAGCCACAATAACAATGAGATTTACAATCTGCCTTCAGAAAACCTTGCCCTTAGAATAGCAAGACTTTTCAGGAAAAATATCAAGCAATATTTAATTAAAGTTGATACAACAACCAGTATTGTTAAAATTACCGGCTATATTGGGAAACCCGAGGCAGCAAGAAAAAATTCTGGCGAACAGTATTTTTTCGTGAATAATCGATACATGAAACACCCTTATTTTTACAAGGCAGTAAGCATGGCTTTTGATAAAATGCTGCCGCACGATACATGGCCAACTTTTTTTATCAATTTTGAAATCAGCCCCGAAGCAATAGATGTAAATATTCATCCAACAAAAACCGAAATCAAATTTGAAGATGAAGCCAATATTTGGAAAATACTGAATATTTCGGTGAAGGAATCACTCGGAAAATATAATATCACACCACCAATCGACTTTGACATGAAAAATCATGTTGAAATTCCGGTGCTACGTAAAGATACCGAAATAAAGATTCCTGAAATAAAAGTTAACCCGGAATTCAATCCTTTTGAAAAAAAGAATAATTCGGGTTCCGGTACAACACAATTCAGCAATAAAGAAAAAAAAGATAATATCGATAATTGGGAAAAACTTTACGAAGGCTTCGAGAATAATAAAGAAGAGCCGACCCTGATTTTTAAGAGCAACATCGACGAAAAAGCTAATATTGCTCAAAGTACAAACAAGCTTTTTTTTCAGCTTAAAAACAAATACATACTTACATCTGTTAAATCGGGGTTGATGGTAATTGACCAAAAAAGAGCACACGAAAGGGTTTTGTTCGAGCGATTTATTTATCAACTGAACAATAAAAAAGGGATTTCGCAAAAGAGTTTGTTTCCCGAAAATTTGGTTTTGGAAGCCGGCGATGCTGCGTTGCTCGATGAAATTTGCCCAATGCTTATTGATCTGGGGTTTGGTGTTGAAAAAAGCAACGAGCATGAATATACCATAAATGCATGCCCTGCCGATACAAGTATGCAACAGGCCTGCCCGATAATTGAAAAAATATTAGAGCTTTATAAAGAAAGTGAATTGGAACTTAAAATTGAAGGGCGGGAAAAAGTTGCCCTTGCCATGGCCAAATCGTCGTCGATTGCTTATGGGAAATTGATGGAGGTAAAAGAAATGCAACAACTTGTTGACAATTTGTTTGCCTGCGAAGTGCCTAATTACACTTTTGATGGAAAAACTGTAATGACGATTGTTGGTCTCGAAGAAATTGATGGATTGTTGAAATAGACGGAAGAGGGAAGACGGAAGACGGAAGTTGGAAGACGGAAGGCCGAAGTCGGAAGAGGGAAGACAGAAGAGGGA
>JAYENH010000289.1:0-3617 GCA_034721995.1 Bacteroidota bacterium | reverse complement strand
AACTGCAAGGTTTATAATTGAAAATGAATCGGGCGAAGTAGGGATTGGAACATCAAATCCGACTGAAAAACTTGATGTTGCAGGAAACATAAAAGCAATAGTCCCTTCTTTTACATAAGCATCGACATGGCCACTTGCTTTTATGTTTCCTGCAACATCAAGTTTTTCAGTCGGATTTGATGTTCCAATCCCTACTTCGCCCGATTCATTTTCAATTATAAACCTTGCAGTTGGATTCCAAGTGCCACCTATATAATCTTCGTTAATATAAAAATCGCCTGAGTTATTTCCGCCTGCAATCCCAACTGCATATTGATTAACTTGTAAATATTCGCTTCCAACACTGGTTGCTTTAAAATGTATTCCTGCATCGGTGTCGTTTGTTACTTCACAAGTAATGTATGCATAATCGGAACTTTTTATATGTAAATTGTTGCTGGGATTATATGTGCCAATACCTACATAGCCGTTTGTGTCGATAACAATTTTTTCCGATTGATTATATCCAAACCATAGTTTTCCGTCATTACCCATAACATAATCCCAATAATTGCTTAACCTTTGTAACCTAAATCCACTGTTCCATTGTTCATTATCCTGTATTAACAGGAATCTTGCATCCGGGCTGATAGTACCAATCCCTACATTTCCATTATCAATAGCACTAAATAAACTATCACTTCCGCCGTTGGCCAATATTTTAAATGCCCCGCCACTTTCGTTATCATTATCATCGATAAAAAAACTGATATCAGAATCGGTTCTTATATTCATACTTCCATTGCTCACTCCATAAATTGCATTGGCAGCAGAAATCTTTAATGACCCGTTTATTTCCAGTTTTTTGTTGGGGCTTGTTGTTCCGATACCGACATTACCTGAATTATCAATAAAAATTCCCTCGTTACCCCCATCTCCGGATAACCAGTTACTTCCCATAATAATATTTTGTGTGGCTGTATGATTGCCGAGGTTATCGCCAACAAGATTGGTAAGAGCAGAACCATCGCCTACAAATGCAGTAGCAGTAACTGTTCCGTTTACTTCTAATTCTGAAACGGGGGTACTTGTTCCAATTCCGACGCTGTCGTTATCGAAAATTATACTTGAAGTTAATGCAGAACCATCCCATTTTGCCAAATAATTTGTATTGATTGTACCAACCTGAGGATCGGTTTCGGAAGTTAAATAGCCTGCAAGAGAATGATCGCCCCATCCGTAAGCTGTATTCCAATTGCCGATTAAGGTTGATGTTACGGCAAAAGCATCATGCGCCAAAAATATCGGATCGGTTTCGGAAGTTAAATATCCTGGAAGCGAATGGTCGCCCCATCCAAAGGAATTGTCCCAGTTAGTAATTTGGGTTGAAGTGATCCCACTTGCCGAATGGGCCGAAAATATTGGATCGGTTTCTAAAGTCAAATAGCCTGCAAGGGAATGGTCGCCCCAGCCAAAGGAATTGTCCCAATTAGTAATTTGGTTTGAAGTGATCCCACTTGACGAATGGGCCGAAAATATTGGATCGGTTTCGGAAGTTAAATATCCTGCGAGGGAATGGTCGCCCCAGCCAAAGGCATTGTCCCAGTTAGTAATTTGGTTTGAAGTGATCCCACTTGCCGAATGGGCCGAAAATATTGGATCGGTTTCGGAAGTTAAATATCCTGCAAGAGAATGATCGCCCCAGCCGTAAGCTGTATTCCAATTAGCGGAATTTCCACCTGAATCGGTAATAGTGCCATCGACTTGAAGCAAACTTGACGGAGCATTGGTGCCAATTCCAACGTTACCGTTTAAATAATACAGGTCTGTGCCATTTTTCAGCCATGCGCTTGTATCGCCTGTAGCTCCTGAATAAAGAGCAAAAGGTACCGATAGCAACTGCGAAGCACCCATTGACTGGTAATTTGTTCCACCGTTTTCATCAATTTCAAGTTTTAAATAAAAACTGGTATTGCCCCAATCAATTGAAGATAAATCACCCGAAACAACAGTGCCATTACCAATTTCAAGATTTATCAAACCAAAAGCATTGGTCGTGGGCAAATGTGTTTCACTGTAAACAACCGGTCCGCTAACTCCCCCTTCGAGAATACTGATTTTGACACCAATGGGCAGGTTCGATATTATATTTCCCGAACTGTATCTAACAACAACCTGGTACTTAAAAAGATTTGGTGCTTGCGCAAATACCGAAACAGCAAGCATAACGATCATAATTGCAATAACTATTTTTTTCATAATGATAATATTTTATATGTTAATAAAAGTTTATAATACAATTAATTGCTTCGAAAGCCTATTGTCATTACTGACAAACTGATAATGATATATTCCGTGTGAATATGATTTTATATCAAGATTAAATTTGTGAAGCCCTGAAATTAATTTTGGAAAAAACAAAACATCAATTTCTTCGCCAAGCGAATTGTAAATTCTAATGCTAACATCACTATTTTCAGGAAGATAAAATTCAAATGTTGTTTCCGAAGTGCATGGGTTTGGATAATTCTGCAAGGAAAATAATTGCAGGATGTAATTGTCCAATTTGTTTTGGAACTTACCCACAACACTTATTTTATCGGTATCATAATTTCCATTTCCCTCTATCCAGAAATCAACCTGTAACTGCACTTCTTTTTCAGTTTGCGTGTTCCATAAAACGATGGAAAATGCCTCATCTGTATTTAATCCATCTTTGGGTTTTGTAAGCATATCCTTGCCCCAAATTGGGATAGCCATGGTTTTTCCGTCGAAAACAGCAGAGCCAACCAAAATCCCATCCGAAGAAAAAATTCCGATTTCATCATAAAAATAGGGCATATTTTCCCAGGCTGAAAGAGGAATACCGATAGTCATATTTGCTCCTGAATTATGAATTTGTCCAAAATATTGACAGGTAATTATATTTACCGGTGTCTGTTTGCTGAAAATGCTATTTGCAGGATAAACAAGGGTTTCGGCCGTGCTCAAATTTATTTGATACCCCTGACCGGGCATCATGTTACCAATCATGTTTAGGTTAAAGGCCGGCCAGTAAACTTGTCCATTGCCGTTTTTTAAAATAATAAGGCTGCTTACAATATTGCTCATCATAACTTCTGCCGAGGCAGGGGATTGCCGCAAATAAGCAATAAAGCTCCATCCTGCCTGTATATTGATTGGTGTAACTTCCGGCACTACGGCTGATCCACAAATATTAAGCATATCTTGTAAGGACATATTTATCTGGTATCCCTCTCCAATTATCATGTTACCTATCATGTTGAGGTTAAAGCCCGGCCAGTAAACCTGTCCGTTACCATTTTTTATGATGATAACATTTGAAACTATTGGAGCAAAAACAGTATCTAACAATGGATTTGTGGGGTTAATGTAACTCGAAAAAATACTCCATCCCGATGCAAAATTCATTGTCTGACAATCTGTTGTACTCCAGGTTTGCTGAAAGCCCTGTGTCAGGACAACATTCCCCGCCGTATAGGTTTCAACACTTATTTCTCCAAGTGTCCAGCTTACCGAAACACCTGCACCTTCGACATAACCGCCTGCAGTTGCTACAACCTCGGGCGATACTATTTGGCTATGAACAATAATTGAACATAGGAAAATACTTACAA
>JAYENH010000288.1:0-3626 GCA_034721995.1 Bacteroidota bacterium | reverse complement strand
CACATTTACATAACAGTTATAATGCAGCTATTACACAGAGAACCGCAAATAAAAAATGCCTATAAATCGTTATTCCTTCAACCACTGGTCGAGCCAACGCTTAAACGTGCGTTGCCAGAGAATACCATTTTGTGGCGAGAGCACCCAATGGTTTTCTTCAGGGAAATGCAGGTATTTGGCCGGAACTCCCTGTAGTATGGCAGCATTAAAAGCACTCATGCCCTGGGTATATGTTATGCGAAAATCCTGCTCGCCATGAATGATTAGAATTGGGGCATCCCATTTATCGACAAATTTGTGTGGAGAATTGGCATACGAGCGTTGTGCAATTTTATTAGACTTGTCCCAATACGGGCCGCCTAAATCCCAATTTACAAAAAACATTTCCTCGGTTTCTAAATATTGCGCCTCAAGATTGAACATGCCATCGTGCGAGATAAAAGCCTTGAACCGTCCGTTGTGGTGCCCGGCAAGCCAGAAAACCGAAAAGCCACCGTAGCTTGCACCAATCGCGCCTAACTTGTTTTCATCAATAAAAGATTCTTTCGATAATTCGTCGATGGCGGTAAGGTAGTCCTTCATGTTTTGCCCGCCATAATCGCCGGATATTTGCTCGTTCCACTCCTGGCCAAACGAAGGCAATCCGCGACGGTTTGGCGCAACAATTACGTAACCATTGGCCGCCATCATTTGAAAATTCCAGCGATAAGAAAAGAATTGGCTAACGGCAGATTGTGGCCCGCCCTGGCAATACAATAAGGTGGGGTATTTTTTATTTGGATCGAAATGCGGCGGATAAATAACCCAGACCATCATATCTTTTCCATCGGTAGTTTTTACCCATCGCTCTTCAATTTTGGCCAGTTCTAATTGGTCGAGTACCGGTTTGTTGACAAAAGTGAGTTGGGTTTCTTTGCCTGTTTTTGGATCGATACTGAAAATTTCGGTCGGCATCGACATAGATTGTTTTGTGCCTATCAGTACATTGCCGGCTTCGGCAACCGAACGATAATTGTGGTCGCCCTGGGTAACTTGCCTGAAATTGCCACTTGCAATATCTAAGGAATAAACCTGGTAGCGTGCCAGGTTGTCGCAGGTAAACCAGATTGTTTTGCTGTTGGCGCTCCAGCTCATCCCGTGCACATTGCGGTCGAACCCCTCAGAATAATCTTTCTTTTCGCCCGATTCGATATCAAAAATAAACAAGCGGTTTTTATCTGCTTCGTAACCATTGCGCTCCATGCTTTCCCAGGCAATCATCGATCCGTCGGGCGAATAAATTGGTGCTAGGTCGTAACCCATCATGCCTTTGGTGAGGTTTAATGTTTTGCCCGATTCCAGGTTATAAATAAAAATATCGGAATTGGTCGAAAGCGAATATTCTTTGCCAAACGAATGTTTGCATGTGTAGGCAAGTGTTTTACTGTTTGGGCTCCAGTTTATTTGTTCGGTGCCGCCCCAGGGTTTCAGTGGCGAATGAAAACGTTGGCCTTCCATAATATCTTTTGCATTGCTGATGCTTTCGTTTGAAAAATCGGCAATAAAAATATGGCTGTAAGTGTAGTCGTGCCAATGATCCCAGTGGCGGTACATCAAATCGGTTTCGATGTAGGCATTTGCTTTGGGCAGGTCGGGGTGCAGATCGTGGATGCTTTTGTCCAACTTCACATCTTTGGTGTACATCAATTTCAATTTATCGGGCGAAAACTTAAACCCGCCAATGCCACCTTCAATATCGCTCACCCGGGTTTTATTTCCTGAATTTACATCAAGAAACCAGAGTTGCATCGAGCCACTTTCTGCCGACATAAAAGCAATTCTTTCGTTATCGAACCAGCCGGCAGAATATTCGCCTTTGGCTGTTTTGGTAAGTTGTTTTACATTTTCTCCATCGATATCGCTCATGTAAAGGTCGGTGTTGCCTTTGTTTTCACCAATATCGTAATAGGAAATGCCATACACCATTTTGCTGAAATCGGGCGAAACATCAACGCCACCAATGCGGCCAAAATACCACAGAACTTCAGGGGTCATAATGTCGCTTGCAAGTTTTACATCGGGCTTGCCGATAATTTTTTCATCAGCTTTTTTTGCTGAAGTTTTTTCAGCATCAGGCTGATTACAGGCCGATATAAGTATCGACAAAATCAAAATTAAATAGGGAATTTTCTTCATAATAACATGTTTAAAGTTATACGTTATAATTTGTTAAGCGTGAATTAAAATAAAATTCTTTTTGACCGATCAGTTTTACTTGTGTGTATTTGGGGCGGCTACAATTTATGATGTAGTTGTACACCCCGTGTTCAATCCTACCAAATAAATCCTTCACTTCCGAAACACAACCAGATATTTCTGCAAGTTTTTTTGGCTGCATACCTCCCAATGCAGGATTTGGAATACTCATCCGTTTATGGGAATTATTTATCACATTAGCATTTATTCCTTTCCCGGCAATTCGAATAAAATCGAATGGGCTTTCTATTTTTGATTTAATATAGTTTTCTCCAAGAATTTCGAGAAACTTATTAAAGTGTTTCGTACTTGTTTCAATCTTATTTATCATTTGATAAAATATATTACAACATGAACAAAATTAATAAAAATCCGGCAATTCTCATATCTTCCATTATGATAATATTTTCATTTCCTTTCTTTTTTATCTAAGCGGCTCAGTCCTTAAATGCGAAAAGGATAATTGGGCAAAACTTTAATTGCTTATTCTAAAATCATTCACCCGAATTTGCTATCTTTGAACACAGTTTTCAGTAAAGCTAAATTTTAAAATTCAATCATCATGAAAAAAACAATTATCCTTTTTATCATTATATCCTTTGGTGTAAACCTTATGGCCCAAAGCTGGCAAAAAGTAAGTTGCGGCAGCGAATTTTCTATTGCCCTGCGATCGGACAGTACAATTTGGTCCTGGGGCAACAATGGCAATGGACAGCTTGGACTTGGCAATCTTACAACAAGTTACGAACCCCTGCAAATTGGCACCGAACATGTTTGGAAAGATATTGTAGCCGGCAGTTTTCATGTCTTGCTGATTAAATGGGACGGCAGTTTATGGTCGTGTGGATTAAATGGCAATGGCCAGCTCGGCATTGGCAACACCCAACAGCAATCGAGCCTTGTACAAATTGGAAGCCGCACAAACTGGTTGAAAGCCGATGCCGGTCAGGCCCACAGCCTGGCTATTAACGAAGACGGAAGCCTTTGGGGCTGGGGTTTCAATTATAACGGACAGCTTGGCGACAGCAGCTTGATCGACCGAAATGCCCCTGTTCAAATTGGCAGCGATACCATCTGGGCAGATATTTCATGTGGCGGGGGACATTCATTAGGCTTGAAATTGGATGGTTCGCTTTGGGCTTGGGGAGCCAACTCTTCCGGACAGTTGGGCAATGATAGTGTTACGTCCGGCACTTACCCCATACAAGTGGGCATCGATTATAATTGGGTAGCCATTGCGGCGGGCTATGAATTTTCGTTGGGCATGAAATCGGATGGTAGCTTATGGAGTTGGGGGTTTAATGGTAACGGTCAGTTGGGTACAGGCTCAACCAATCATGAAAATTTCCCTGTACAGGTTGGTCAGGATACCGACTGGGAAAAGATTGAAG
>JAYENH010000287.1:0-3633 GCA_034721995.1 Bacteroidota bacterium | reverse complement strand
GCGGAAAACATACACTTGTAGTAAAATTGGGCACACAAAAGGCAAAGATTTATCACACCATATTAATTACCACTGCAATATTATCTGCCATTGTTTTTTCAATACTAAATTATTCAAGCCCCTTGCAATTTTTATATTTCTTAATCTTTCCTTTAATTATCAGAAATATTTGGCTTGTATTTAAAATTGATACTCCCCGCAATTTCGACCCCTTACTAAAGCAATTGGCAGTTTCGACCTTGGTTTTTACAGTAATATTTGGCTTGTGTGCCTGTATTTAGTGCGAATTAGAAAACACATCTTATCTTCAAATTTTTCCTAAAAATAAATTCATCGCATTTACTTTTGTTTTTCTGATTAAAAATATAATTTTGAACATTATTTCATAACTAAAAATTATAATCATAATGGATACAAAAAAAGCCGGCTTCGATACGAAGTTAATACATGCAGGTGATTTTCACGACGAGTACGGAAGTGCTGTAACGCCTATTTATCAAACTTCTACATTTAGTTTTAAAAATGCACAGCATGGTGCAGATTGTTTTTCGGGCAAATCGGATGGTTTCATTTATACCCGTATCGGAAACCCGACAATTGGTGTACTGGAAGATAAATTAGCCGAATTGGAAAACGGATATAAGGGAATTGCCCTTGCATCAGGTATGGCTGCTGTTTCAACTGTTTATATGGCCCTGCTGGAAAAAGGTGCCCACATGATAAGCACAGGGGCAGTTTATGGCCCAAGCCGTGGTGTTATGGAAAGTCATTTTCATAAGTTCGGAGTAGATTCTACTTATACCGACACTTCTATTTTAGCGAATATTGAGAAAGCAATTAAACCGAACACAAAACTTCTTTATCTTGAAACACCTGCAAATCCTACTATAACGCTAACCGATATTAAAAAAGCTTCGGAGCTTGCCCACAAACATGGAATTTTGGTGGTAGTTGACAATACATTCTCAAGCCCGTATTTGCAAAAGCCTCTTGATTTAGGTGCCGATGTAGCTTTACATTCGCTCACTAAATTTATTAATGGCCATGCCGATATTGTTGGTGGTGCACTAATTGCCAAAGATGAAGATGTATACGCAAAGCTTCGCAAAACAATGGTTTACATGGGTGGCAATATGGATCCACATCAAGCTTATTTGGTAATACGTGGCGTAAAAACCCTGTCGTTGCGCATCGACCGTGCCCAGGAAAGTGCCATGAAAGTAGCCGAATATCTCGAAAATCATCCAAAAATTGAATGGCTAAAATATCCCGGCCTGAAGAGTTTCGAACAACACGAACTGGCCAAAGAGCAAATGAACGGTTTTGGTTCGATGATCAGCTTTGGAGTAAAGGGCGGTTATAGTGCCGGAACAATACTTATGGATAATATGCACCTTGCCAAACTCGCTGTTTCACTGGGCGGTGTCGAAACCTTAGTACAGCACCCTGCATCTATGACACATGCAGCTGTTAGAAAAGAAGACAAAATAAGAGCCGGAATTACCGACGAATTGGTTCGCCTTTCGGTAGGTATCGAAGATGTAAATGATATTATACACGATTTGGATCAGGCTTTGGCAAAAGTTTAATTAATACTTGCAAGAAAGCGTCAAGGACAAGGAAAGTTCAACTTAAAAGTTGAACTTTTCTTGTCCTTGACGCTTTATGACCTGCCTGTTGGCAGACGAATGAGAGACTTTCGGAAAACAGGGGTTTTCGTGCAATCCCTAAACAGTGTCCATATTGGATTTTATTTCCAGCAAATGTTAGTCTTATGTTGAATCCATTCATGATTCTCAACTAAAAAATCATATTTCAACCAAATATATTTTGAATTAACGCACCGAAAAATAGATTTTACACTTAATTAACTGTCAATTGTTTACTGATTACTGAATACTGCCTTATTTTACATGTACAAATTGAAGTGTCAGAAACAAGTCTGAAACGGGAATCTAAATATTCATTTAATAGATCGAAACGAAAATCATCGACTTTTACGTGATATTCATACTTAGTATCGGTAAGGACAATAAAATTCGGGTATAAAACATTGTTATTGGAAATAAATAAAGAATCTAATTGCAAAGTGTCCTTTATAACCCATTGCTGCATTTTAAAACCTTTGTTGTAATCAAGCTCTTGTGGTACGGCAATAAGTTTATTGCTTCCTTTGTATTGAATCTGAAAAACATCTTTTAACAGGTTTGGGTAAATAAAAATTGCCAGCTCCTTGTTTTGTTTTTTTTCGATGTGTGTGATAACACTTGCCATTTCGCATGAGGGCTTGTAATAGAAAACCCCCGATAAAAGATTAAATAATATAAGAATAGACAAGAACAATATTCTTACTTTTTGGCCAATAACAGAAATGAAAAAGAAAGCAAGTAACAACGCATTAACGAAGAAAAACATGGTATGCCACACATTAATAAAATCGGTATGTATAACAATGTAAAGTGCCATCAGTAATAAGGATGTAAAAAATAGCACCAGAATTATTGACTTTCCTTCGTCTTTAATCTTTTTAATATTTATAAACCCAAAAACTAAAATAATCAGAAAAAATGCACGTACTAAATAACGCATAGACCTTTGGCGCGGAAAATAGTTGAAAGCTATAAAAGAGTTTTCTAATTTTACGTAAATAAATTCTAACATTCCTGCAAAAGATGATTCGGTGGCATCAAGCCCCGAGTAAGTACAAAACTGCTCCCAGATTATTAAAGCTAATCCCATAAGTATAGCAACTGGGAGAGCCATGTCGACGCAAAATTTCATGAAACGCGAAAACCCAATTCTAATCCAGATAGTTAAACCAAATGCTAACAAGAGAAAAGCAAGATAATATTGGGTAAGAACCGCTATGCTCGCAAGTAAAATAAATAAAGCCCTGTGTTTTGTTACCGGGCTTTTTTCAAGGGTGTAGCTATTAAGAAAAACATAAAACATCGAAAGGCTCAGGAATTGTACAAATGCATAATACCTGATAGTAACTGCAGCAAATATTGTAAAATGATTAATGGCAAATAGAATAAGAAACAGACTGAGTATCAGTTTCGATTTTTCATGTTTGCTGATTATCTTATAAAACATGAACATTCCGGCCATTGCAAATATTAGGGAGAGAAGTCTTGCAAAATAGTAATTTGAGCTTATTTGTAACCAAAGCGAGAGCATGAAATAATAGAATGGGGCTTGCTCTTCCCAGGCAAGAGTCCTGCCAATAACTTTTCCGGGGCCAACCAATGCAGTAAATAAACTGGAACCTTCGTCGAGCCATATATCATTCAGGATAAAATAACGAAGGCTTCCTGCTATTAAAACCACAAACGATAATAACAGGGGATAATGCTGAATAATAATGCCGGATTTATTTTTTCTCATCAGAAACAGTTTTCAAAATCCGTGTATTTATATGGAATGTTTCTTCGAAATAACGCTTGTTCTGCAAAGCGATAAAACCCAGGCTTAAAAACTGGATGGCTACTATCAGGTTGAACCCTCCAACGAAAAAAGAGTAAGGCCGTTCGTTGTAAACCTTAGCTACAGCGGCTGAAAAACGATCATCAAAAAAATTGTTGGCAACAACAATGTCTGGGTAAACCTGAAATGTATTAAATAGTATCCATC
>JAYENH010000286.1:0-3638 GCA_034721995.1 Bacteroidota bacterium | reverse complement strand
CCACAAATAAGATATTCTCAAGGGACAGACATTATCAACGCTGGACAGGTGGAATTGTTGCAGTTGAGAATTTCACTGGTGGAGGTGATGGCGATTTCCTCGGTGTTGAATATTATCTTACCAATACTGATACCGTTAACTCTATTTCGGTATATATTGATTATCGTACAACTGTGGGTACTACAATTTTAGGCCAGGTTTATTTAGATGCTGCCACACCTACACTGGTAATCGAATCGGAAGAGTTTTTAATTGAAGAGGAACATATTGGAACATGGGTTACTTTAGCAATGGTTACAATTAATCCGGGCGATGATATTCTTGCCGGTGGAAGCAATTACTATTGTGGCGTTGAATGTTATGCAAGCGGCGAAGATTTAAATATAGGAACAGAAGGCGAAGCTTACCCCCACTTGCTTCATTTAGAAGCTAAATTACGTTTAGGTACAACCTGGTACTGGATACATGAATTGCCTTATGTAAGGTTAAACCTTGCAGGGGCCACTTTACCTGCTTATTTTACTTCAGAACCGGAATTAGAATGTGGTCTTGAAAATTATTATAGCTATACTGCTGAAGTTACCGATCCACAAAACTTAACTGTTACTTTAGAAGCTGAATCAACCAATACAGATGTTTTACTTGATTTTATTGATAATGGAAATGGAACTATTGATATTACAACAGGGGCAACTCCTTTTGATGCAGGATTAGTACTTGATGATCGTTTCCGCATCAGGGTTATGGTTGATAATGGCACAGTTGTAAACGAGCAATATTTCTGGGTTACTGTTGTTCCAACAATCGGAATTGCAGATGCAGATATCAACAATATAAATATTTATCCAAATCCTGCACAAAATGTTCTTTTTGTTGAGAATGCAAAAAATGCAAGGATTTACATTTACAACTTACTTGGAGATGTTGTTACCAGCATCGAAAGAGCTGACATGCTAAACCAAATCAGCCTTGATAAGTTCGCAGCCGGAACTTATATAATTTCAGTTGTAAAAGACAATGAAGTAATTACAAAAAAATTCAATAAGATTTGATTTTTCATTTTTTCTAATTTTTATCCCCATTGGAATATTCCGGTGGGGATTTTTTATGCAAAAAAAAGGCCCCGCAATGCGAGGCCAGTCAAAAAAATACTAAAATATTTTAACCAAGATAGGTTTTCAACAATTTACTTCGCGAAGTATGCCTTAACCTCCTAATGGCTTTTTCTTTTATTTGTCTCACCCTTTCGCGGGTCAGGCCAAATTGTTCGCCAATTTCTTCCAATGTCATTTCCTGACACGAAATACCAAAAAACAAACGTATAATATCCCGTTCCCTTTCGGTAAGTGTAGCCAATGCACGACCAATTTCCCGTCTGAGCGATTCGTTCAGCAAAGTTTTATCGGCATTTGGCGAATCGTTGTTAACAAGTACATCAAGCAAGCTGTTTTCTTCCCCGTCAACAAAAGGGGCATCAACAGAAACATGACGACCGGAAATACGCATCGTATCTGCTACTTTTTCCTTCGGAATTTCTAATACTTCCGCTAATTCTTCGTGCGATGGTTTCCGTTCAAATTCCTGTTCGAACCTGGAAAAGGCTTTGTTTATTTTGTTCAGCGAGCCTACCTGGTTAAGGGGCAAACGAACAATACGCGATTGTTCGGCCAATGCCTGAAGGATGGATTGCCTAATCCACCAAACAGCATACGAAATAAACTTAAAACCTCTGGTTTCATCAAACTTTTCGGCAGCTTTGATCAAACCAAGATTGCCTTCATTGATTAAGTCCGGTAAACTAAGCCCCTGGTTCTGGTATTGCTTTGCAACTGAAACGACAAAGCGAAGATTCGCTCTCGTTAATTTTTCCAGGGCTACCTGATCACCTTTTTTAATTCTTTGGGCTAACTCAACTTCCTCTTCCACAGTAATCAGTTCTTCTTTTCCGATTTCCTGTAAATACTTGTCAAGTGATGCACTTTCGCGATTTGTAATCGACTTTGTAATCTTTAATTGTCTCATTCTTTATACCCAAATAAAATTTCTGCAAAATTAGAGCTTTATTATTGCAATGTCAATTTTTTTTTGCTCTATGCTAAACATGTATGTATGAAAACGATAATTTACTTTAATTGCCAAATGCATAATATGCACTTCGTCCATTTGTGTAAAATCCTTCGAGAAAAACCCCACCTTTTGTATTATTTAAGATCCTTACTACTTCGCTCACAGTTGATACCGGTTTTTGATTTACATGTGTAATAATATAACCCTCTTTTATCCCTGCTTCACGAAGTTTTCCATCGCTTATTTCTTCGATTTTAACACCATTACGAATTCTGAATTTCCGTAATTCCTGACTACTTAAATCCGATAGTTTTGCACCAAATATTACATCAATAGTTTTTACTATATCAGTGTTTCCATGTTTGTTTCGCAAAACCAAATCAAATTTTCTAATTTCATTTTCTCTGTTGATAGTAACGTTAACCTTATCTCCCGGTCTGTGCTTGCTGATTTGCTCCTGCAATTCGGCCATCGAATTTACCGGTATCTTCCCAACATAAGTCAATACATCACCTTCTTCAATTCCTGCTTCGCCTGCTGCACCACCTTCTGTAATACCTGCCACATGAACCCCTTGTATTTCGTCTAAGCCAAGTTCTTCGGCAATTTCAGCATTTAAGTCCTGAATCTGGATTCCAATAAAAGCACGTTGCACTTCTCCAAATTCGATAATATCAGAAACAACCTTTTTAACAATGCTGATAGGAACTGCAAATGAATATCCCATGTAAGTTCCGCTTCGGGATGCAATTGCTGTATTAATACCAATTAATTCGCCTTTTGTGTTTACCAAAGCTCCGCCCGAATTACCGGGATTTACTGCTGCATCGGTTTGGATGAAGGATTCTATAGCAAAATTTTCGCGAAGGATGTTGATATTCCTGGCTTTTGCACTCACAATTCCGGCTGTTACTGTTGATGTCAGGTTAAATGGATTGCCCACGGCCAATACCCATTCTCCAATTTTAAGTTTATCGGAATTTCCATATTCAAGCTTTGGAAGATTTTTTGAATCAATCTTTAATAATGCAATATCAGTAGTAAGATCGGTACCAACCAGTTTAGCCTCGAAACTACGTTTATCGTTTAGGGTTACCTCAATTTGCTCTGCATTGTTAATTACATGGTTGTTGGTAATTATGTAACCATCGCTTGAAATTATAACTCCCGATCCTGATGATATTGTTGGCTGCTGATGATATTCATGCCTTTTGTCGCCAAAAAAGAAATCGTAAAATGGATTATTATAGTCCTCGTGCATATATTTTGTTTTTACATGCACAACACCGTTAACGGTCTGTTCTGCTGCAATTGTAAAATCGATATCCTCGGCAGCAGGAGCCGCAGAATAACTTGTAAACCTAACCGGTTGTTCTTCATTTTTAGCTACCTCACGTATTTCTGTTACATCGAATTTAGAATAAATAACAATGGCAGATATACTTACAAGTGAGGCAATTAATAATGTGCCAAAAAATTGTTTCGCTTTCATGTTTTATTGAATGATTTATTATTTACAAATTTACGACATAACGAAAACAATACAGCAAGTGTTTTATTCTACGCCAGCA
>JAYENH010000285.1:0-3646 GCA_034721995.1 Bacteroidota bacterium | reverse complement strand
AATAAGTGTATTTCCAGGATCTGTTCTGTAATCAATAAATACGGAAATAGATTGTGCTGTATCTGCGTTTACTATATAGTAATCGACACCCAGCAAATCGCCATCGGCACCATCAGCGTATAACGAAGGGCCTGATGCACGAGTATAAACATAGTCTCTTGCCATAATCTTATTGTCAGTAACGTTCCAGTCATAAGGTCCGGCAACATTATCGGCAGGAACTTCATCAATTTGAGTTTGATCTACCATATAATCTACAAAATAATGTCCTGTTCCTGTTGGGGTAAAATATGCTGTTTCTAAATAAACAGTATCAAGAAAACTCAAAGCTATTGTATCGTCGGTTCCTGTAAATACAGTTGTGCCACTTTCGGTAACATCGCAATGCAAGGTAACATTTGATTGGGTATCGTCTCCACTATTAGCAACTATTGCTGAAAAAACCCAGGGAGATAATTGTGTAATTGGCATTTGAGAATAATAGCCCCAATCGTAAAAAGTTCCACTGCCATTATCGGCAACTGTTACTATTGAACTTTCAATAATCTCAATGTTGTTACTTGCGCCTTCGATTACTTTAAAATCGTCGATATGCCACCAATAATCCCATAAACCACTAATGCGGAAATATATTTTAACATTGGCCTGGCTGCCAGCAATATTCGAAATGCTTAGTAAATAGTTTGAAGGATTATCAGTCATATCATTAACTGCAAAACCGGCATGTAATTCAATTTCAGTCCATGTTGTGCCGCCATCAATAGAAACACCTAACATAGTTGGATTACCTCCGTAAGGATTGGTTGCTTCGTTGCCCCACCTTCTGTAATACTCCTCGAAAGTAATAGCAACTGCCGAATAAGCTGAACAGTTGTAACTTGGCGAATATAGGAAGGCATCATAACTACCTAATCCATAACCATCAGAATCGAACATCATCCAACCATTAGTGGAAGTTGTTGATGCTAATGGTGCGCTACCATAACTACCTGTTGTTCCGGTTGTAGTATATTGCCAGGTGTAATTATTTCCTTGCGGATCATTATCAGCCGACGACCATCCGTTTGGTAAATCATTAAGACCAGGTCCGCCTGAGCCAAAATCATCAGTTGCAATAGTATCGCCGTATGCTCTTAAAGCATTTTGGTAATCATCGTACTTATCGTACTTAACCAGGTTAATTGATACTTCTCCCTTTACAAACTTTCGTTCCATCAAAGTCTTGTTGGCCATATTTTGACCAAACATGCTAAACGAAATTGCAAGGATTAAACTAAAAAGAGTAATTTTCTTCATCATTATTAATTTTTGATTAAACAATTTATTTTCGTGGTGCAAAGATATAAAAAAAACAGTTCTACATAATAATATTCAGTATTTTATAAGCAAATTAACACTGAGAGACCTTGTAGTATTTTTTTGAACACTTACACTATTGACTTGAAATTTAAATAAAACTATCCTAATAAGGGCAAATGCAAACAAATCATTAATGAACAATCAACAAAGGAAATGATTCCTGTTCTTTTTCACTAAATATTCGTAACATGTATAAACCTTGCGGTAGTTTTGAAACATCAATGCTGCTTTGTTGCGAACCGATATACTCTTTTCTGATAAAAGCTCCTATCGAGTTGTATATTTCAATTTGCATATCTCTCGCATTTTCAATAATCAGCCTGTCGGATACAGGATTTGGATAGATATTTATTTTACTTGTTTTTTGTTCGCTTATTCCGATATGTCCTGTTGTGTCGATAGTAATATCATCAATAAAGAAAATAAAGGCATCGTCTGATACACAGTTAATCCCAACATGGACAGAATCGTTTGCCCAGGCCGAAATGTCATATTCAAAATATGTCCAGGCTGTATCTACTTCAACATAATTGGTATTTAATGTATGGTCGGGTGTCGATATTATACTATTAAATTCAGAAGGCTCAGGATTTCCTGTTGATATTGCTACCTTAAATCTTTCCATGCCATAAGTCATTACGTACGAACGTGCCCAAAAACTTACCTTGCCATTTTCAGCAACTATAAGCCGTGGCGAAATCAACCAATCATTATTTGGCCCGTTACCACCTTGAGAAACCGGTTTTGCCGCAAAACAAGCCGCATATTTATCACCACTCCCTTCTCGTGGGTAACCTGTGCTTAGTGGAGGATTAGTGTTTCCGGGGTTAAAAGCCATAAATGCCATAGGTATGTGTTTGTTTGGATAACTTACTCCATCAATACCATAATTTGTTGAGCTATCAACATCAATGGTTATCCAGGGCGAAAGATTCAGGGAGAAATCAACGGCATCTTCAAAATCGCCAAGAACATAAGGTGGCTGTGGAGGAGGGATACCAACACGAATATTGTCCAATCCTAATACAGCCTGATTATCGGAGGTATGCCTAAAAGCAATTGTAACAGTATCGTTTGCAAAAGCTGCGAGACTGATTTCATGTTCAGTCCAAATTATTTCTTCGCCCGAAACAGAAAAAACCGGAGGATCGATAAAATCGGTATCACTGCTTGCCTCGCCCGAAATTATATACATTTCGTAATCTTCGCTCGTTTCAATAGGATTTGTAAATGAAATAGACCGTGCCTGCCAACGCAAAATAGCACCTTCCGATACCGGTACCGATGGAATAATCATCCAGCGATTGGCCATGCCCGGAGGGTCGAAACGCGAATTGCTACCTGCCCAAAAATTTGGCTCGCCTACAAATTGAAGAATCAACCAAACCGCCGAGGAGAAATTCAGGCCGGTCAATGCTGTTACGTCAGGATGGTCACTATGCCCATCTACATTAATGTATATTAAGTCGCTTAACAGGGAAGTGTCTTGAAAATCCAATTCAAAATCCCATGTCGAGGTATCCCTGATTTGACTGTTGAACGACTTTGCTTCTACGAAACTTGTTGTAGGAAGCGAACGTGTTTGGGCCGTTGCAGCCATAATTACGATAATCAATATATTGCTTAACAGGATTTTTTTCATCATTTTTTCAGTTTTTATTCTGATGCAAAAATATATAAATTGTTGGATTGCTAAATTGTCGAATTGCTAAATTGTTAAATTTCTGTTTGTAAAAAGAATAAGCTGATTTATTTCTTGTGGCAGTTTTTGTAGCTCTTCAGGGATGTAATTGTATTGGTCATCAGTTAGCAACTTTCTTGTTTTCGATTTTTCGTTCCAGTCAAAAGACTCTTTTAATGAGCCCTGACTATAAGGGTAAAATTTGATTTTATCTTTTTTATGATATCGCCCAAACCCCTCTGCAATATTTGCTGAAATAGAATCAATAGCTTCTACATATTGCCCTCCAAGGTGTCTTTTTGAAAACCAATACCATTCTATAATAATATCCCAGACATAATTACTTAGTTTAAATGCTATTTTATATGCACTAATATCGTTCAGTTGTAAATACTTCTTTTCCATAAAAACAATTCAACAATTTAACAATGTAACCATAGCCATCAATAATAAATCATCAATCATCAATCATCAATCAAAAATCATCAATCAAAAATCATCAATCAAAAATGGCCTTAATGCCCGGTAATTCTTTTCCTTCGATATATTCCAACAATGCGCCACCACCGGTCGATACATAACTGACTTTATCGGCCATATTGTATT